>NZ_JBXASU010000046.1:0-60895 GCF_058809705.1 Cupriavidus sp. MPR-AND1C
CGTGTGAAAGTAGGTAATCGCCAGGCTCTCCCTTGAAACCCCCCAGTACGAAAGTACTGGGGGGTTTTGCTTTTGTGGCTGCGAAAAGTGCGATCGAAAGTGGCCGCAAAAGTGGCTGCAATTTCGTGCGATCGAAAATAGCATTTGAAATAGCGCTGTCGCTACACCAGGAATCCCCGCATCAGGGTACCCGAGCCTTCCTTCGTCCATATCCTTCTGCTACCGTTTGCCTCAAGCTCCGGCTTGGTCCGGCGTGACGCGGTTCGACGCATTGATGCAGTTCGAAATGCAGTTCGAAAGATTGAAACAAGTCCGGGCCGGTGAGCGCCAACAGGCGTGACTAGGCGGTGGCATCCAGGTTTGGGGGATGAATGGCGGCCAGATTTTGCCTGTTGGTACTGACCAGCGTGGTAGGTGCGCTTGTTTTGACGGGTTGCGGCACACTCGGAACGGGGTCCGCACCGCAGGGACCGATCCCGCTGTCGGGGCCTGGCGCCATGGCTGCGCTCTCGTCGAACGACTGCAGCAGTTTTGCCGCGCACATTGAGCAGCTCAGGCTAGCCGAACCGGCGCAGACGCCGATTTCCGCCGAGCGCGCGACAGCGGGCCTGATCGCAACGAGCCAAGACCCCGCCGAAGCCGATCATGGCGAGTCCAGCGAGCCGGAAGAGCATCCTACGCTGAAGCGCCTGCCTTTGTTCTCCGCGACAGCAAGCGGGCTTGGCAAGCCGGCAGGCTGGCAGCCCTGGACCGTCAATCGCAACAAAATTCCCACGCGCTATACCCTGACAGAAGTCGACCAACGCATGGTGTTGCATGCCGAAGCCGACAGTTCTGCATCCGGCCTGTACGTACCACTGGTCGGGCGCGACCCGGGCATGCTGAACTGGACGTGGAAGACGCGCGACGTCATCCGTAGCGCTGACAACTCACTGGCCCCGCGCGAGGACTCGCCGCTGCGCATCTTCGTCGCCTTCGATGGCGACAAAGGCAGCCTCTCGTTAAAGGATCAGCTGATGTACGAAATGGCGCGGCTGACAACGGGGCGGGAGATGCCTTATGCCACGCTGATGTACATCTGGGGCGGGCGCAAGCCTGAAGGATCCGTGGTGTCGAATCCGCACACTGAGCGTGTGCGGATGATCGTGGTCGACTCCGGTACCCGGCATACCGGCGAATGGCGTTGCCACCGGCGCGACCTGCGCGCCGACTACCGCAAGGTCTTCGGGGCCGATCCGGGCAAGGTGGTGGCGATCGGCCTCATGACCGATACCGACAACACCAGGAGCCGCGCCGAAAGCTGGTACGGCGACATCGCGCTGGACTGACGCGCGCTCAAGCCGGCGCGAGCCACTTCTCCGCCAGCTTCACGAAGAAGGTCGAGCCGACCGGCAGGATCTCGTCGTTGAAGTCGTAGCTGGGGTTGTGCAGCATGCAGGGACCAAGGCCATGGCCGGCTTCGCGGTGTACGCCTTCGCCATTGCCGATGAACAGGTAGCACCCGGGCTTTTCCAGCAGCATGAAGGAGAAGTCCTCGGCGCCCATGGTCGGCTCGATATTGCCGTCGACATTGCCTGCGCCCACCAGCTCGCTCGCCACTTCGACGGCGAACGCGGTTTCTGTTGCGCTGTTGACGGTGGGCGGATAGTTGCGGTGAAACTCAAATTCAACGGTGCAATCGAAGGCGCTGGCAACCGCCTTGGAGACTTCCTCCATGCGGCGCTCGATCAGGTCGAGCACCGGCAGCGTGAAAGTGCGCACCGTACCGCCGATCCAGACCTGGTCCGGCACGATATTGGTGGCATCGCCGCCATGGAACTGCGTGACCGAGATCACGGCGGCATCGATCGGGCGCTTGTTGCGCGTAATGATGCCCTGCAGCGCGGACACGATCTGCGCACCGGTGAAAACCGGGTCGTTGCCGTTGTGCGGCAACGCAGCATGCGCGCCCTTGCCGCGCACGACGATGCGGAATTCATTGCTCGACGCCATCAGCGGGCCGGCGGTGGTGCCGAAGCTGCCAGCCGGCATGCCGGGCCAGTTGTGCATGCCAAACACGGCGTCGCACGGGAAGCGCTCGAACAGGCCATCCTTGATCATCTCGCGCGCGCCGCCTCCGCCTTCTTCTGCCGGCTGGAAGATCAGGTTGATGGTGCCATCGAAATTCCGGTGCTCGGCCAGATAGCGTGCCGCACCCAGCAGCATTGCCGTGTGGCCGTCATGGCCGCAGGCATGCATGCGGCCGTCGTGCTGCGAGCGGTGGCCGAAGGTGTTGGCCTCCTGTAGCGGCAGGGCATCCATGTCGGCGCGCAGGCCGATGCTGCGCTTGCTGCTGCCGTTGCGAATCACGCCGACCAGGCCAGTGGTGCCTAGGCCGCGATGGACCTCGATGCCCCAGGCAGCGAGGTTCTGCGCCACCACGTCGGAGGTCCGTTCCTCCTTGAAGCAAAGCTCCGGATGGGCATGGATGTCACGTCGGATGCTGCGGATTTCAGGCTGCGCCTGAAGAATTTCGGGGATGAGTGTCATGATGCCAGTTGAGGGCGAAGGATACCCCGATCATACGATGCCTTAGTCCAAAGCGCCAAAGCAGGCGCCCGGCAGGACACTTCCGCCACTTTCACCAGCGCTTGCGCAGCGCATCATCGCCAATCAGCGCGGGGGTTTCCCCGCATTGCCCCGCATGGTGCAGTGCTGGAACAGTTCATGCTTGATGTGCTTGCCTGGCAACGTTGCCACTTGTCGCGTCCGTAGCCGCACCAAAATGCGGCGCCTGGCGCGATATGCCTGCGTTGCCCTTAGTAGTCATTTGCTACATTTCTTCCCGGGAGAGTTGCGCGATGTCCCTTCGCACATGCAAGAAGGCATTCGGTGCCATGGTGGTAACCGCGGCCATGAGCTTCGGTTTTGCCAGCCAGGCCCACGCGGTCGATTTCAAGCTGGCCATGAGTTCGCCCCCGACCTCGATGGATCCGCACTTCTACAACCTGTTCTCCAACATCAACGTCTCCGAGCACATGTTCGAGTGCCTGGTGAAGATGGATGCGGACAGCAAGATCATTCCCGGCCTGGCCGAGTCCTGGAAGCTGGTGAACAACCTGACCTGGGAATTCAAGATCCGCAAGGGCGTGAAATTCCACGACGGCTCGGAGCTCACCACCGACGATATCGTCTGGTCGCTCGAGCGTCCGTCCACTATCCAGAACAGCCCGGGCAAGTTCGACGTCTACACCAAGGCGATCATCAACAAGAAGGTGATCGACAAGTACACCATCCAGCTCACCACCAACACGCCGTATCCGCTGATGCTGAACGACCTGACGTCGATCTTCATCGTGCAGAAGAAGGCCACGCAGGGCCTGACCTCGGACGACTTTGCGCAAGGCAAGGGCATGATCGGCACCGGCCCCTTCAAGTTCGTCAGCTACGCGCGCGACGACCGGGTCGAACTGGTGAAGAACCCCGACTACTGGGGGCCCAAGCCCGCCTGGGACAAGGTGACGCTGCGCTTTATCCCGAACCCGGCGACCCGCATGGCAGCGCTGCTGTCCGGCGACGTGCAGGCGATCGAGAACGTGCCGACGCCGGACTTGCCGCAGGTGCGCAAGGATCCGAAGCTGTCCTTCTTCTCCAAGATCTCGCATCGCGTGATCTACCTGTACACCGATGACAAGAAAGACAAGTCGCCTTTTGTCACCACCAAGGAAGGCGCGCCAATGGACAAGAACCCGCTGAAGGATGCGCGCGTGCGCAATGCCATCAGCATGGCCATCAACCGCCAAGGCATCAAGGACCGCCTGATGGAAGGCCTCGCCGAGCCGACCAACAACCTGGTGCCGCCCACGCTGTTCGGCTACAACCCGAACCTGAAGACGGTCAAGTACGACCCGGAAGGCGCCAAGAAGCTGCTGGCCGAGGCGGGTTACCCGAACGGTTTCGGCATCACCCTGCACACGCCTAACAACCGCTACGTCAACGACGAGAAGATCGCCCAGACCATTGCACAGAACCTGACCCGCATCGGCATTGCGACCAAGGTCGAGGGCATGCCGATGGCGACCTATTCTTCCAAGGGTATCAAGCACGAATTCTCGTTCGGCTTGCTGGGCTGGGGCGCGCAAACCGGCGAAGTGAGCTCGCCGCTGCGCGCGCTGCTGGCGTGCGAGGATCCGAAGAAGGGCTTTGGCACGACCAACTGGGGCGAGTACTGCAATCCGAAGATGGACGTGGTGCTGGAAAAGGCGCTGGCCACCGTGGATGACGGCGAGCGTTCCAAGCTGCTGCAGGAAGCTACCGCGATCGCCATCAACGATGGCGGTATCATCCCGATCCACCAGCAGGTGACCACCTGGGCCACCCAGAAGGGCATCACATATGTGCCGCGTACCGACGAACGCACGTACGCGCACAATTTCAAGCCGCAGTGAAGTAAAGGCCTGAGCAGTAGCTGGTAGAGGTTAGCGGTGAGGCCGGGGGGCGCGACCACCATGTCGCGCTCCCCGGACACAAGATCATCTGCAGGTAAAGGCGGGAAGCGTCCGCGGTCTGGGTGGCCGCTTCCCGGCGAATCATCCCCGGACGGTAGCCGGGCCTAGCCACGAGCCGACTGCCGGTGCAACCAGGCGGCGCCCACAGGCGCCGTGGCCTGTCATCGGCGAAGGAAAGCTTCCGAACATGCTGGTTTTCATTATCCGGCGCTTGATGCAGAGCGTAGTCGTGCTCTTCGTCATGTCGCTATTGGTTTTCCTGGGCGTCTTTGCCATCGGCAACCCGGTCGATATCCTGATCAATCCTCAGGCCGACCAGGAAGACATCAAGCGCACCATCGCGGCGCTCGGACTCGACAAGCCCCTCTGGGAGCAATACTGGATCTTCCTGCGCAACGCGCTGCACGGGGACCTCGGCACCTCGTTCGCGCACGGCACGCCCGCGCTCAAGCTGATCTTCGAGCGCATGCCGGCCACCATGGAGCTGGCCGTGTGCGCCATCCTGCTGGCCGTGCTGCTCGGCATCCCGCTCGGGCTGTGGGCGGGCCTGCGTCCTGGCGGCGTGGCTGGCAAGACCATCATGGGTGTCTCCATCCTCGGCTTCTCGCTGCCCACCTTCTGGGTCGGGCTGATGCTGATCATGGTGTTCGCGGTGCAACTGGGCTGGCTGCCGTCCAACGGGCGCGGTGAAACCACCTCGCTGCTAGGCATCCCCGTCAGCTTCCTGACGGTGGACGGCCTGCGCCACTTGCTGCTGCCGGCGGTGACGCTGTCGCTGCTCAACATCGCCATGGTGATCCGTCTCACGCGGGCCGGCACGCAGGAAGCGATGCTGATGGACTACGTAAAGTTCGCGCGGGCCAAGGGCCTGTCGAATACGCGCATCGTGGGCGTGCATGTGCTCAAGAACATCATGATCCCCATCGTCACGGTGATTGCCCTGCAGTTCGGCTCGATCATCGCCTTTGCCATCGTGACCGAATCGATCTTCGCCTGGCCCGGCATGGGCAAGCTGATCATCGATTCCATCCAGTTGCTCGACCGGCCGGTCATCGTGGCCTACCTGATGGTGATCGTGACGTTGTTCATCCTGATCAACCTGCTGGTGGACATCATCTATAGCGTGCTCGATCCGCGCGTGCGTATCGCCGACAACAAGGGCTGAGCTCATGACAACCGCAACCGAAACCACTGCGGCCCCGCCGCTAGCCGAGCAGACCCCGCTGCGGCGCTTCGCCAGCCAGTTCTTGTCGAGCAAGATCGCCGTGACCGGACTGACCTTGCTGATCGTCATCTTGCTGATCGCGCTGTTGGCGCCCTGGCTGTCGCCGCAGAACCCGTATGACCTTGCTACGCTCGATGTGCTCGATGCACGCATGGCCCCGGGCGAGCAGTCCGGCAGTGGCATGACATTCCTGCTTGGCTCGGACGAGCAGGGCCGCGACATTCTCTCGGCCGTGATGTACGGCCTGCGCATCAGCATTGGCGTGGGCGTGGTCAGCACCGTGATCGCGCTGCTGCTGGGTGCCACGCTCGGCCTGATCGCCGGTTTCCTGGGCGGCCGCGTCGAGGCCATCATCATGCGCGTGGCCGACCTGCAGCTGTCGTTTCCGCCCATCCTGCTGGCGTTGATCCTGCTGGCGTTCCTGCGGCCCGGCATCGGCAATATCGTGATCGCGCTGGTGGCGGTGCAGTGGGCTTACTACGCCCGCACCACCCGCAGCGCGGCGCTGGTGGAGCGGCGCAAGGAATATATCGAGGCCGCTACCTGCCTGGGCCTGCCGCCGGGGCGGATCATGTTCCGCCACCTGCTGCCCAACTGCCTGCCGCCCCTGATCGTGATCGCGGCGCTGCAGGTGGCGTCCGCCATCACGCTGGAGGCCACGTTGTCCTTCCTCGGTCTGGGCGTGCCCATAACCGAGCCGTCGCTGGGCTCGCTGATCGCCAACGGACAGCAATACATGTTGTCCGGCAAGTATTGGATCAGCTTCTTCCCGGGCATCGCGCTGGTGGTCACCATCGTGGCCATGAACCTGGTCGCCGACCAGCTTCGCGATGTACTCAATCCGCGCCTGCAAACGCAGTAACGCAGCACGACAGGAGCGAACATGAGCAAACCGACCCTTGTGGTGGAAGGCCTCAAAACCCAGTTTTTCACGCGCGGCGGCGTCGCGCGCGCGGTCGACGATGTCTCGTTCTCGGTTGGCCGCGGTGAGATCATGGGCCTGGTGGGCGAGTCCGGATCGGGCAAATCGATGACTGGCTACTCGATTATGGGACTGATCGATCCGCCCGGCAAAGTGGTGGATGGCCGCATCGAGCTGACCAGCCGCGACGGCGTCACGCGCGACCTGCGCAACCTCACGCCGGCGCAGATGCGCGATGTGCGCGGCAACCGCATCGCGATGATCTTCCAGGACCCGATGATGACGCTGAACCCGGTCCTGCGCATCGACACGCAGATGATCGAGGCCGTGCTGGCGCATGAAAAAGTCGACAAGGCGGTGGCGCGCGAGCGCTCCCGCAATGCGCTGGCCCGCGTCGGCATTCCTTCGCCGGACGAGCGCCTGCGCGCCTATCCCCACCAGTTCTCGGGCGGCATGCGCCAGCGCGTGGCGATTGCCATCGCGCTGCTCAACAAGCCCGACCTGATCATCGCCGATGAGCCCACCACCGCGCTGGACGTAACCATCCAGGGCCAGATCCTGTACGAGATGCAGAAGCTGTGCCGCGAGTCCGGCACCGCGCTGATCTGGATCACCCACGACCTGTCCGTGGTGGCCGGCCTGGCCGATACCGTGTGTGTGATGTACGCCGGCAAGATCGTCGAAGCCGGCGATGTGCG
The DNA here is from genome assembly GCF_058809705.1 of Cupriavidus sp. MPR-AND1C. Lineage (NCBI taxonomy): Bacteria > Pseudomonadati > Pseudomonadota > Betaproteobacteria > Burkholderiales > Burkholderiaceae > Cupriavidus > Cupriavidus sp. MPR-AND1C. Next base: position 7,333 of record NZ_JBXASU010000046.1, read on the forward strand.
CCAGGTGCTGGAGCGGCCCGAGCATCCCTACACGCACGGCCTGATCAGCTCCGCGCCGTCGCGTAACCCGCGTGGCGCGCCGCTGCGGCAGATTCCCGGCATGACGCCATCGTTGCTGAACCTGCCGGCTGGTTGTGCCTTCCGTGAGCGCTGCACCTACGCCACCGATGTATGCAAGACCGCGCCGCCGCTCGACACTGCGGCAGACGGGCGCCGCCTGCGCTGCTTTCATCCGGTTCTCTCCCAGCAGGAGGCCGCATGAGCGCCGCCGTTGTTGATCCCGCCCTCGCCGCCATGACGACCGATTCCAGCGCCGAACCCACGCCCAACGCGCCCATCCTCGAATTGCAGGGCGTGTCCAAGCGCTTTGTCAAATCGCTCGATGCCGCAGCCAAGATCGCCAACCTCTTCGGCGCAGGCGCGAAGGAGGAGGTGGTGCATGCGGTCGACCGTGTCGACCTGTCCATTCGCGCGGGCGAGGTGGTGGGCCTCGTCGGAGAATCCGGCTGTGGCAAGTCCACGCTGGGCCGCATGGCGGTGGGCCTGCATTCGCTGACCGAAGGCTCACGCCTGTGGCGGGGCGTTGACCTGGACCGCCTGCCGCCGGAAAAGAAGCGCGAGAAGCAGCTGGCGATCCAGATGATCTTCCAGGATCCGTATGCATCGCTGAATCCGCGCCTGCGCGTGATGGATATCGTTGGCGAGGCGCCGGTCGTGCACGGCATGGTGCCGGCCAGCGAGCAGAAGCGCTACGTGGAAGACATGCTGGTGCGCGTGGGCATGGACCCCACCGTGCTGCGCCGCTTTCCGCACCAGTTCTCGGGCGGGCAACGCGCGCGCATCGGCATTGCGCGCGCGCTGGCGGTCAAGCCGGAATTCCTGGTGTGCGATGAGTCGGTGGCGGCGCTGGATGTCTCGATCCAGGCGCAGGTGCTGAATCTCTTCATGCGCTTGCGGCAGGACCTGAACCTGACCTACCTGTTCATCAGCCATGACCTGGGCGTGGTCAAGCACATCAGCGACCGGGTGGTGATCATGTATCTGGGGCGGGTGGTGGAGTCGGCGCCGGCGGAAGATGTCTTCGCCAGCCCCAACCATCCCTACACGCAGGCGCTGCTGGCTGAGGCCCCGAAGCTGGAGGTGGGCAAGAAGACCTTCGTGGCGATCAAAGGCGAGATTCCCTCGCCGCTGAACCCGCCACCGGGTTGCCATTTCCATCCGCGCTGCCCGCATGCGATGCCGCGTTGCCGGGAGGAACAGCCACTGTTGAAGGAAATCGCGCCGATGCGGTTTTCGGCTTGCCACCTGAACGACATGGCGTAGGTGCTGTCGGCATCGGGCCCGTCTCACGCGTGCGCGAGACGGGCCATGTGCCCATCAGCGGATGACCTGCCCCCGCGAGTTGATGATGGTCATCTCGACAAATTTCGAGCCGACGTGGCTGTCCGGGCTGAAGTTGATGATGTAGCCGCCGAGGTCGACGTTTCTCATGCTTTCCAGCGCGGTGATCAGCTTTTCGCGGGTGAGGTCCTTGCCGGCACGGCGCGTGCCTTCGACAAAGGCCTTGGCGGCGATGAAGCCTTCGATGCTGGCGTAGTCGAACTCGTTGGGCTTGCCCGCCGCCTGCAGCAGGCGCAGGTATTCGCGCACCACCGGCAGCGTGGCGTTGCCAGGGTGAGGCATGACTTGCGAGATGATCACGCCGCTGCCCTTGGCGCCGACTTCCTTGGCGAGTGCCTGGGTGCCGACGAACGAGACGTTATAGAACTGGCCATTGAAGCCGCGGCGCAGCGCTTCCTTCACGAAGGCACCAGTGGTCCGGTACGCGTTGATCATCACCACCGCGTCGGGCTTGGACTTCATGGAGCCCTGCATGGCGTCACCGATCTCCACCGTATTACGCACCACGCCCTCGCGGGCGACGATCTGCACGCCGCTGTCGGGCGCGGCCTTGAGGGCGCGCTCGAGCGCTTCCAGGCCGGCCTTGCCGTAGGCGTCCTCGTTGTAGACCACGGCGACCCGCTTGAGGCCGGTGACGCGGACCTGGCGCAGGATGGCCTCGGCTTCCTCGTTGAAACCGGCGCGCACGTGGAAGGCATAGCGGTTGAACGGCTCGCGCAGCGACTGGGCGCCGCTGTAGGGGGCGAAGAACGGCACCTTGGCCTGGGTGGCCAGCGGCAACGAGGCCTCGCCGGTCTCCGTGCCGACGTAGCCGAACAGCGCGAAGGCATGGTCCTCGTCGATCAGCGCGCGGGTATTCTTGGCGGCGGATTCCGGCTCGTTGAAATCGTCCAGCACCTTGAGCTCGATCTTGCGGCCGTAGATGCCGCCGTGCTGGTTGATGTAGTCGAAGTAGAGCCGCGCGCCAGAATTGAGCTGCTTGCCTAGCATGGCGGTAGGCCCGGTGAGCGCGGCCGACTGGCCCAGCAGGATAGTGTCCGCGCTGACGCCGTTCTCGGCGCTGGCATTGGCAACGAATGAGCCGATGGCGCATGCCACCAGCAGGCCGGCAATGCGCCAGCCCCTGACCCCAGAATGCACTTGCATGGTTTCCCCGTGAGAAACGGTGTTTTCTTTACCCGTGAATGCCTTGCCGGTCTGTGCCGGCGCTGTCCTGGCGCCATCCCCTGGCGCAGCGTCGGGCTATCATAATCGAATACAATCGGAGCCTAACAATTTCCCCCGGCGGCGCCCGTCGGGGCGACGCCGGCATACAACACGCGATGCCACCAGGCTAGTCCGGCAACGGCCTTTCCTGCACGGTGCTAGGTCCCGCCGCGTGTGGCCGCTCAGCCGCCCCAATGCTGCTGCCCCATGGCAGTCGCGCCGCCCGTCCCCAATCGCTTGCCAGGAGAATCCATGGCTTCCCGCATCGTCCGTGCCGCTTGCCCGCACGATTGTCCTGATACCTGTGCCTTGCTCGTCACCGTCGAAGACGGCCGCGCGACCAAGGTGGCGGGAGATCCCGACCATCCCGGCACCCAGGGCGTGCTGTGCACCAAGGTTTCGCGCTACACGGACCGCACTTACCACCCCGACCGCCTGCTGACGCCGATGAAGCGGGTCGGCCGCAAGGGCGAAGGCAAGTTCGAGCCGATTTCCTGGGACGAGGCGCTGGACACCGTGGCCACCCGCTTGTCCGCCATCGCCGCGCGTGACCCGCAGGCCATCCTGCCGTACAGCTATGCCGGCACCATGGGGCTGGTGCAGGGCGAGAGCATGGCGGCGCGCTTCTTTCACAAGCTGGGCGCCTCGCTGCTTGACCGCACGATCTGCGCCAGCGCCGGTGCCACCGCGCTGCGCTATACCTATGGAGCCAGCATCGGCATGGATATCGAGCATGTGCCCGATGCCAAGCTCATCATCATCTGGGGCGGAAACCCCATTGCCTCCAACCTGCATTTCTGGACGCGGGTGCAGCAAGCCAAGCGGCGCGGCGCCACCCTGGTGGCGATCGACCCGTATCGCTCGCTGACCGCCGAGAAATGCCATCGCCACATCGCCTTGATGCCCGGCACCGACGGCGCGCTGGCGCTGGCGATGATGCACGTGCTGATGCGCGATGACCTGCTCGACTTTGAGTACATCGCGAGCCACACGGTGGGCTTCGAGGCACTGCGCGAGCGTGCCCTGGCCTACACCCCGCAGCGCGCGGCCGAGATTTGCGGCGTCAGCGTGGACGACATCGAATGGCTCGCCGGCCTCTACGGGCAACTCGCGGTGCGCGAGCGCCAGCCGGTGGCGATCCGCCTGAACTATGGCATGCAGCGTTCGCACGGCGGCGGCCAGGCGGTGCGCGCGGTGGCCTGCCTGCCGTCGCTCGTGGGCGCCTGGCGCCACGCGGCCGGGGGCCTGCAGCTGTCCACGTCGGGATTCTTCCCGGTGGACAACCTGGCGCTGCAGCGCCCGGACCTGCTGCCGGGCCTGCCGGCGCTGCCACGCACGGTCAACATGAGCACCATCGGCGACGCGCTGCTGGATGCCGGTGACGGCGCGGGCAACCCGAAGATCGAGGCGCTGGTGGTCTACAACAGCAACCCGGTGGCGGTGGCGCCGCAGTCGACCAAGGTGGCCGAAGGCTTCGCGCGTGAGGACCTGTTCACCGTGGTGCTGGAGCAGTTCCGCACCGATACGGCTGACTATGCCGACATCCTGCTGCCGGCCACCACCCAACTCGAGCACGTGGATGTGCACAAGGCCTACGGCCATACGTATTTCCTGGCCAACAACCAGGCCATCGCGCCGCTGGGCGAGGCCGTGCCTAACACCGAGATCTTCCGCCGCCTGGCCCAGCGCATGGGCTTTGCCGAGCCGTGCTTTGCCGATAGCGACGAGGATATCGCCGCCCAGGCCATCGTGGCCACGGACCCGCGCGCGGCAGGCATCAGTTGGGAGTCCCTCAAGGCACAGGGCTGGCAAAAGCTCAACCTGCCGGTGGCGCCGCTCGCCGAGGGCGGCTTTGCCACGGCGTCCGGCAAGTGCGAGTTCTATTCGGAGATCATGCGCCGCGACGGCCTCGATCCCTTGCCCGACTACGTGCCCCCGTACGAGACCCCCGCGACCGCGCCGGAACTGGCCGCGCGCTATCCGCTGGCGATGATCTCGCCGCCGGCGCGCAATTTCCTCAACAGCTCGTTCGTCAACGTCGACAGCCTGCGCGCCACCGAAGGCGAGCCGCACCTGGACATCCATCCTGAGGACGCCGCCCCGCGTGGCATCGCCAGCGGCAGCATGGTGCGTGCCTTCAACGACCGCGGCAGCATGCTGGCGCGGGCCCGCGTGACCGACCGGGCCCGGCGCGGGCTGGTGGTGGGGCTGTCGATCTGGTGGAAGAAGCTGGCGCCGGATGGCAAGAACGCCAACGAGCTCACCAGCCAGCGGCTGACCGACCTGGGCCGTGCGCCGGTGTTCTACGATTGCCTGGTGCAAGTGGAAGCGGCGTCCGCCACCGCCACCCCCTAGCCACCATGAACCTGCGCCCGGCACGCACGCTTCAAGCCCTGGCTGCACTTGGGCTTGCCGCGCTGTTGTCCGGCTGTGACACGGTCGGCTACTATGCGCAATCGATCGGCGGCCACCTTGGGGTGATGGCGGATTCCCGGCCATTGCCCGACGCCATCGCCGCGGCGCAGCAAGCCAAGGACACCCGGCTGGCTCAGCGCCTGGCTCTGGCCGGCACCATCCGCGACTTTGCCTCGCATGAGCTGAAGCTGCCGGACAACGGCAGCTACCGGCGCTACGCTAACCTGCACCGGTCGTATGTGGTGTGGAGCGTGTTCGCCACCTCCGAGCTGTCGATGGAACTGCACAAGTGGTGCTTCCTGGTGGTGGGCTGCATCAGCTACCGCGGCTACTACGCGCAGGCGGATGCCGACGGCTATGCGCAGGGCCTGCGCAAGGAGGGCCTGGAGCCGTATGTCGCCGGCATCCCGGCGTATTCCACGCTGGGCTATTTCGACGACCCGTTGCTCAATACCTTCGTTTACCAGCCCGAAGGCGAGCTGGCACGGCTGATCTTCCACGAACTGGCGCACCAGGTGGTCTATGTGCGCGATGACACTACCTTCAACGAGTCTTTTGCCACCGCGGTGGAAACGGCCGGGGTGGAGCGCTGGCTGGCGCTGGCGGCATCGCCCGACGCCCGCGCCAGCTACCGCCAGTACGACCTGCGCCGCCAGCAATTCCGCGCGATGCTGCTGGACACGCGCGACCGGCTCGATACGCTCTATCACTCGCCACTGTCAGACGATGCCAAGCGGGCGGGCAAGGCGGAAATCTTCGCCGGCCTGCGTGTGCGCTATGCGAAGCTCAAGGAAGAGTGGGGCGGCTACAGCGGCTACGATCGCTGGTTCGAGCGGCCGCTGACCAATGCGCAGCTTGCCGCGGTGGCGACCTACCAGCAATGGGTGCCGGCTTTCACGGTGCTCCTGGCGCAAAACGGTGGCGACTGGACCGCGTTCTATGCCGAGGTCCGGCGCATCGGCGAGCTGCCGCGTGCCGATCGCGATGCCCGCCTGCGCCAGCTGGCGCCGCCGGCCAGTGGCGGCGACGCGCTGAGCGCCGGCGAGAGCGAGACCGCGGTAGGGGCCGCGCTCGGCGCGGCACGCGCCAGCGGCGCGCCCGACACGCCATCCGCGACTGCGGCTAGCGCCAAGCCTTGATGGACTGACTAGGTGCCCGCTGGGCGCTTCATCCGGCAGACCGACGGCAGGTTCAGGTCTGCCCCTGCCGTCGTGCTGTCGAGGCGGAAGCCGTACTGCGTGCCTTCCACGCCAACCTTGACGGTCTTGCCGTCCACTGGCGCGATGGTCGAGACCACCTGCGGCAGCAGCAACTGGTGATCGCTCTTGCGCATCAGTACGTCGCCAACGGGCGAGCGGTACTGCATGCCCTCGAGCGCGAATGCGATGCGGGTCGGGTCGTCGGAGTTCGCGTGGCGCATCGCCGCGCTGAGCATCTGCACGGCAATCAGCACGCGCGGGGCGAAGTACTCGCCCGCCGGGGTTTGCCTGACCCGCGCCGCCAGCGCAGCCAGCACCGGATCGTCGCCGTTGGGCAGGTACTCGGCGACCCAGGTCAGGTGGGCGTTCTTTGCCTGCGACACGGCCAGCACGGTGCCGGGCGCGCCGCCGCCGCTATGGTTCAGGTAGTTCAGTTCGTAGCCGGCCTCGCCGCCGGCCTTGATCAGCAGGCCGAGGTCCTGGCCCCAGTTGCCCGTGACCACGGTATCGGCGCCGCTTTCCTTGATCCGGCTCATGTACGGCGCGAAGTCCTTGACTCGCGCCAGCGGGTGCAGCGCCTCGCCGACGAACTGCACGTCGGGCCGCGCTCCCGCGATCATCTGCCGGCCCAGTGCTGCCCAGATGCGGCCCTGGGTGTAATCCTGGTTTAGCAGGTAGACCTTGTGCATGCCCTTTTGCTCACGCGCGAAATTGGCCAGCGCGCGCATTTTCATCGCCGTGTTCGCCTCGGTGGCGAAGTGCCAGAAGCTGCAGCGCGTGCCCGTCAGGTCGGGGTCGAGCGAAGCGTAGTTCATGATCAGCACGCGCTGCCCGGGGTTGCGCTCGTTGTGCCGGTTGACGGCCTCCACCAGCGCCGTGACCACCGGCGAGCCAGATGCGCCGGTGAACACCACGTGCACGCCAGCGTCGATCGCGCTTTGCAGCGCGATGAGGCTTTCCTGCGCGGAGAGCTTGTTGTCGTAGCTCACCAGCGCGTAGTTGCGCCCGAGCACGCCGCCTTGGGCGTTGGCGTCGTCGAGCGCGAACTTCAGGTTGGCCTGGAAGATCTGGCCCACGTTGGCCAGCGGCCCGGACAACTGGTCGATAAACGCCACCTTGATGGGCGCGGCTGCGGCGTCCTGCGTTTTTTCCTGCGCTTTTTCCTGGGCCTGTAGCGGCAGCGCGCCGACCAGCGCGAGCGCGGCAACGGCGACGCTGCGCATGAACACGCCACGCGCCAGCGCGGCGACCCTGGCGGTGGCGCTTGCAGCGCGCCTCAAGTCATGGGACATCGATCCTCTCCTTCTGCTTGTCACCACGTGTCGATGAAACGGCGCGATCCGGCCGCCGGCGTATCGCGCGCGGCCGACGCCGGGAGCGCCGAGGCCAGCCCGCGCAGCAGCCAGTGGCGTGTGTCGGCCGGGTCGATGACGGCGTCGATTTCCAGGTGGCTAGCCATATTAAGCGCTCGGCCGCGCCGGTAGGCGCCCTCGATCATGCGCGCAAACAAGGCTTCGCGCTCGTCCGGGTCAGCCACGGCTTCCAGTTCCTTGCGAAAGCCCAGCCGGATCGAGCCCTCGATGCCCATCGCGCCGAACTCGCCGCTGGGCCAGGCTGCGGTAAAGAACGGCGCGCTGAAGCTGCCGCCCGCCATGGCTTGCGCGCCCAGGCCATAGCCCTTGCGCAGCACCACGGTGAAGAAGGGCACGCGCAGCGCGCCGGCGGTGACGAACAGGCGCGAGACGTGGCGCACCGTGGCGGTCTTCTCCGCCTCCGGTCCCACCATGAAGCCAGGCGTGTCGCACAGCGAGACGATGGGCAAGCCGTGCGCATCGCACAACTGCATGAAGCGCGCGGCCTTGTCGGCGGCGTCGGCATCAATGGCGCCGCCCAGGTGCCGCGGGTTGTTGGCGATGCAGCCGAAGGCGCGGCCCTCGATGCGGATCAGCGCGGTGATGATGCCCGCGCCAAAGGCGGCGCGCAGCTCCAGCACGGAGTCGTGATCGGCCAGCGCCGCAAGCACGCCGCGCATGTCGTAGCTGCGCAGCCGGTTCTCAGGAATCAGGTGGCGCAGCGCGCGCGCATCGCCGGCCTCCCCGTCGGGCAGGTCGCCCTGGAAATAAGACAGGTAGCGGCGCGCCGTCTCCACCGCCGCGATCTCGTCGTCGACCAGCACGTCGATCACGCCATTGGGTGCTTGCACGCTCACCGGGCCGACTTCCTCCGCAGCGAACACGCCGAGCCCGCCACCTTCGATCATGGCCGGACCACCCATGCCGATGGTGGCGTTGCGCGTGGCGATGATCACGTCGGCGCAGCCTAGCAGCGCGGCATTGCCGGCAAAGCAGCGCCCGGAGACGATGCCCACCAGCGGCACCTGGCCGGACAGCCGCGCGAACTGGATGAAGGACGTGCAATCCAGCCCGGCCACCACCGGGGTGTCCGTGTCTCCTGGCCGCCCGCCTCCGCCTTCGGCGAACAGCACCACCGGCAGGCGCCACTGGCGCGCCAGCGCCAGCATGCGGTCCAGCTTCTTGTGGCCGTAGAAGCCCTGAGTGCCGGCCAGCACCGTGTAGTCGTACGCCAGCACCATGCAGCGCGCATCCGTTGCCGGGAAGCGCTCGGCATTGACGGTGCCAATGCCGGTGACGATGCCGTCGGCCGGCGTCGCGCGCTCCAGGTCTTCCACGCTGCGGCGCTGGCGCTGCGCGGCGATGGCGAGCGCGCCGTACTCGATGAACGAGCCTGCATCGCACAGCTGGGCGATGTTCTCGCGTGCGGTGCGCCCGCCCCGGGCGTGGTGCTTGTCCACCGCCTGCGGGCGGGCCGCGTCCTGCGTGAGCGCGTGGCGGGCCAGGGCGTCGCGCAGGTCCGCGCGGATATGGGCGGGATCCACGGCGGCGCCGGCCTGCGCCCCATGATGGCCGCCTTCATCCAGCGACAGCACGATCACCGGCGCGCCCGCGCGCAGCACGTCGCCGGGCGCGGCCAGCACGCGCAGCACTTCGCCCGCGCCCGGCGCTTCCAGCGGGTGCTCCATCTTCATGGCTTCGATGATGGCCAGCGATTGGCCGCGCCGCACGCGGTCGCCGGGCCGCACCTGCACCGCGGCCAACGCGCCGTCCATGGGCGCGCTGAGCAGTTCGGCATCGTCGGGCAGGTCGTCCGGCAGCGTGGATGCGAGCGCTTGCGTGCTGCTGGCCGCGGATACCGCATGCAGCGCCGGATGGCCGGGATCGCCGCCCTGCGACTGCGCAGCGAGAGCCGGTAGCGCCGCGTCCAGGTACTGCGTGTGAACTGCGTTGCGCCGCACATCGTCGCGCAGCAGCAGGTCCTGCAGCAGCCTGCGGTTGGTGTCGATGCCCTCGATGCGGAACTCGCACAGCGCGCGATAGGCCTGGGCCAGCGCGCGCGCGTAGTCGCCGCCGGGCTCATGCACGATCAGCTTGGCCAGCAGCGAGTCGAAACGCGGGTTGACCGTCATGCCGGCATGGCCCGCACCATCGACGCGCACGCCGGGGCCGCTGGGCGGCTCGTAGGCATCGATGCGGCCGCTGGCGGGGCGCAAATGGCCCTGCGCGTCGAGGTGCTCGGCGTTGATGCGCAACTGCACCGCGATGCCGCGCGGCGCGGGCGCTTGCGCCAGCCCGAGGTGGCCGAGATCCTGCCCGGCGGCAATGGCCAGCTGCACCTGGACCAGGTCCACGCCGGTCACCATTTCCGTGACGGTGTGCTCCACCTGCAGGCGCGGGTTGGCCTCCATGAACCAGAACTCGCCATCCGCACCATCCGCACCATCCGCACCCAGCAGGAACTCGAAGGTCCCGATGCCACGATAGGCGCTGGCGCGCGCCAGCGTGATCGCGGCCTGGGCCAGGCGCGCACGCATGCCTGCATCGAGCGAAGGGCTGGGTGCCACTTCAACCAGCTTCTGGTGCCTGCGCTGCAGGCTGCATTCGCGCTCGCCCAGGGCGATCACGCCGCCGGCCGCATCCGCCACCACCTGGATCTCGATATGGCGCGGAGCATGCACGATGCGCTCCACGTAGACGGCGCCATTGCCGAACGCAGCCGTGGCTTCGGAGACGCAGCGGGCATAAGCCTCGTCGATGTCCGCCGCCGCGTGCACCGCGCGCATGCCGCGCCCGCCGCCGCCGGCCAGGGCCTTGATCATCATGCCGGCCGCCTTGCCTGGCGCTTGCAGCGAGGCAAAGAACGCATGCGTCGCTGCCAGCGTCGTCGGCCCGGTGGAGCCCGGCACCACCGGCACGTCGCACTCGCGGGCCAGCGCGCGCGCGCGCGCCTTGTCGCCGAACAGGCGCAGCACATCGGGTGCGGGGCCGACGAAGGCCAGGCCGGCATCCAGGCAGGCCTGGGCAAACTCCGCGTTCTCGGACAGCAGGCCGTAACCCGGGTGGATCACGTCGCAGCCACTGCGGCGCGCGGCGTCCACTACCTGCGCGATATCGAGGTAGGCGCGCGGGCCGGTGCCGGGCAGCGCCACCGCGCCATCGGCCTTGCGCACGTGGAGGGCGTCGCGATCGTCCTCGCTATAAAGCGCCACGCTTTGCAGGTCCATTGCGGCGGCGGCGCGGGCGATGCGGATGGCGATTTCACCGCGATTGGCGATCAGTAGCTTGCGGAACGTCATGATGCGAAGAAGGTGAGTGTGGCGGAGTTCATAGGGAGGGGCATTGCGGGATCAGCCAAGCTGCTCGGCCAGCGGCGCCAGGTCCTGCTTGCGCACCTTGCCCGTGGCGGTCAGCGGCAGGGCGTCGACAATATGCACGAGCGGCACCTTGTAGACGGCCATGTTGGCGCGGCACCATTGCACCAGCGCGGCGTTGTCCACCGTGCCGATGGCTTCGGGCTTGAGCATGACAAAGGCCACCGGCAACTGGCCCCGGTCCTCATCCGCACGGCCCAGCACCGCCGAGCCGAGAATGGCCGGATGCTGGCCCAGCAGCGCCTCGATCTCGGCCGGGAACACGCTCATGCCGTTGACCTTGAGCATCTCCTTGCGCCGGCCCAGGTAGTGCAGATAGCCGTGCTCGTCGATCAGGCCGATGTCGCCGGTGTGGAACCAGCCGTTGCGCAGCGATTCGCGCGTGGCGTCGGGTTTGTTCCAGTAGCCTTTGAGCAGGGTCGGCGTGCGCACGCACAGCTCGCCCTCGGCGCCCGGCGCAAGCAGCTCGCCGCTGGCGAAGTCGCAGATCTTGAACTCTGTGCCGGGCACGGGCAGGCCGACAAAGATGGGCTGGGCGCGCAGGTCCAGGTCATCGTCCTGCATGCCATAGGCAAAGGTGTTGCAGGTTTGCGTCTCGGTCATGCCCCAGGCGGTCTCGGCAATGACCGAGCCGGTCAGCGCCTGCCACGCGCGGCGATAAGGCAGGTTGAGCTTTTTGACGAAGGACGATACGCCCACGTAGCGCAGCGAGCGCAATGCGTACTGCGCCGCGCGCGGGTGCTCCATCACCTCCACCGCGTTGTCCACCAGCATCGACGCGTTGGTGACTTGGTAGCGCTGCACCGCCGCCATGAAGGTCTCGGGATCCCAGCGCGCCAGCAGCACCAGCGGGATGCCGAAGAAGGCGGGGAAGATCAGGCAGAGGTTCTCGCCCGCGATCCAGAACTCGGGGAAGAAGCCCAGCATGACGCTGTCGTCGGCGATGTCGAGCGAGACCGCGCCGAACGCGGCCGCCATGTCCACCATATCGCCCTGGGTGTGGATGCAGCCCTTGGGCAGGCCGGTGGTGCCGCCGGTGTAGTTAAGCGCGGCCGCGGCATCGAGCGAGGCTGGTGTGGCAGGGGCTGCGTGCGTGCACGCCGCCATCGCGCGCAGCAGGTCGATGGCGTAGCCGTCCGCTTCGCAGTCATGGCGCGGGGCCTGCACCATGGGCGGCAGCGGCAGTGTGGGCTCGGCGGGAATCACATCGGCAAAGCTGGTCGAAAACAGCAGGGCGAGCGGATCCTGCGCGCCCAGCGCGGCGCGCGTTTCGCGTACCAGCGGCACCAGTTGGTCCAGCGCGATCAGTGCGCGCGGCGTGCTGTCGGTGAGCGCGTGCTGCAACTCGGCGCGCTGCGACAGCGGGCTGATCGGCACGTACACGGCGCCCAGCTTGAGGATGCCGAAGAACACGATGTGGAACTGCGGGCAGTTCGGCATCAGCACCGCCACGCGGTCACCGGCGCCGACGCCGTGTGCTGCCAGCAGCGCGGCGCAGCGGTCGCTCTGCGCGTCCAGCTCCGCGTAGGTGGTTTCGTGGCCGTAGAAGATCACCGCGGGGCGGTCTGGCCGGGTGCGGCTCCAGTGGCGCAGCATATCCGTGAGCGGCTGGCGCCCCAGCGGATATTGCGGCGTGCGCGGGGTGCGCTCGGGCCATGCGCGCTGCCAGCGCGCATGCATGTCGGCCAGGTAGGTCGTTTCGTCCATTGGCGGTGTCTCCTTGCTGATGGGCCGCCAAGCCGGCTTGGGTTGGCGAAATTTACTCTTTGGTATATTTATTTACCCTTGGGTATGATCGTATTGGCATTGCCGTCATGCGTCAAGCCAGGTGCCGCCCCCGCGTGAATCCACGGTTCAGGGGGGAGCGGGTCAACGCCAAAACGGACTGCCGGGCCTTCCAGCCGCGGCGCCATGCGAGAATCGCGTCATGCCGACTGCACAGAAAACCGCTCCCGCCGCCGAGGCCGCTCCGGAAATCGCTCTGGACGCCGTACCCGCCCGCTCGCATATCGCCGAGCGGCAGGAAGCGCGCCGCCGCCAGATCCTCGATGCCGCTGCCCAGCTGTTCTATACCAAGGGCTATCCCGGCATGACGATGAACGACCTGTGCCGCGCGCTGGGCGTGACCAAGCCGGCGGTGTACTACTACTTCACCGACAAGTACGAGATCTTCGACATCTTGTGCCGCGAGTCCGCGCAGACCTGCCTGCCGGTCATCCGCGAGACCGCCGACCCGGCCCTGCCGGTGCGCGAGCGCCTGCATACCTGCCTGCTGGAAATGGCGCGGCGTTGCATTGCCTGCTACGTGCCCGCCACGCTCAGCTTTCGCGACAACCAGTACCTGCGGCCGGAAACGGTGACTTGGCTGGGCAATATGGCGCGGGCCTTCTATCGCGACCTCTATGCGCTGCTGGAGGAAGGCAAGCGCACGGGCGTGTTCAGCTATGGCGACGCGCGCGTGACCGCGCATGCGATTGGCAGCGTGGTGGGCTTCATGTACACCTGGCACCAGCCTGAACGCATGGGGGCGCAGGCGCTGGCGGAAGAGCTGGCCACGAGCATGATGAAGATGGTGTTGCCGGTGAACGCCTGACTTCGGCAAGGCTTTTCGTTGCTGCCTGGCGCAAGCCGCTAGGGGAATTCCCCAGTCCGGGTTGAACTGTGCGCTAAACTTCACGTCAGACGATGAGCAATGTCCAGAGGACTTCATCTAACGTGTTGTCTTAACCTGGTCGCGCGTTTAGCATCTGTCGAAAATCGAACGACCATTCAGAAAATCAGGAGACGGTGCATGGAAAGACTGTGGCTGAAGCATTACCCGGCCGGCGTACCTGCCGAGATTGATAGCAGTCAGTTCCACTCGCTGGCCGAATTGCTCGAGGCGTCCTTCCGCACCTATGCTGATCGCCGTGCCTTTGTGTGCATGGACAAGTCGATCACCTACGGCGAACTCGACCGCATGTCGCGGCAATTCGCGGCGTGGCTGCAGTCGCGCGGGCTCAAGCCGGGCGCGCGCGTGGCCATCATGATGCCCAACGTGCTGCAGTATCCGGTGGTGCTGGCCGCGGTGCTGCGTGCCGGCTTTGTCGTCGTCAACGTCAATCCGCTCTACACCCCGCGCGAACTCGAGCATCAACTCAAGGACAGCGGCGCCGAGGCCATCGTCATCCTCGAGAACTTCGCCACCACGCTGCAGCAAGTGCTGCCCGCCACGCCGGTCAAGCACGTGGTGGTGGCCAGCATGGGCGACCTGCTGGGCGGCCTCAAGGGCGCGATCGTCAATTTCGTTGTGCGCAACGTCAAGAAGATGGTGCCGGCGTGGGAGCTGCCCAACTGCGTGCGCTTCAACGCAGTGCTGGCAGAGGGGCGCGGCATGCAGTTGCAGCCCGCCACCACGGGCCCGGACGACGTTGCCTTCCTGCAATACACCGGTGGCACCACTGGCGTGTCCAAGGGCGCCGTGCTGCTGCACCGGAACATCGTCTCCAACGTGCTGCAGTCCGAAGCCTGGATGCAGCCGGCGCTGGCCAAGGGCGCACCGATCGACCAGGTGATCACCATCACGGCGCTGCCGCTGTACCACATCTTCGCGCTGACGGTCTGCTGCCTGCTGGGCATGCGCAGCGGCGGCCTGAGCGTGCTGATCCCCAATCCGCGCGATATCCCCGGTTTCATCAAGGAGCTGCAGAAGTACAAGTTCAACATGTTCCCGGCGGTCAATACGCTGTACAACGCGCTGATCAACAGCCCGGATATCGACAAGGTCGACTTCTCTGGCTTGCGCGTGGCAAACGGCGGGGGCATGGCGGTGCAGGAAGCGGTGGCCAAGAAGTGGCTGGCCAGGACGGGCTGCCCGATCATCGAAGGCTACGGCCTGTCGGAGACCTCGCCTTCGGCGACCTGCAACCCGACTGATTCCGACGCGTTCTCCGGCACCATCGGCCTGCCGCTGCCGTCGACCGACATCGCCATTCGCGACGACGACGGTGCGGACGTGCCGCTCGGCCAGGCTGGCGAGATCTGCATCCGCGGCCCGCAGGTGATGGCCGGCTACTGGAACCGCCCGGACGAGACCGCCAAGGTCATGACGGCCGACGGCTTCTTCAAGTCCGGCGACATTGGTGTGATGGACGCGCGTGGCTACACCAAGATCGTCGACCGCAAGAAGGACATGATCCTGGTGTCCGGCTTCAACGTGTACCCGAACGAGGTCGAAGGCGTGGCCGCAGAGTGCCCGGGCGTGCTGGAGGTGGCAGCGGTGGGTGTGCCCGACGAGCATTCGGGCGAAGTGGTCAAACTGTACGTGGTCCGCAAGGATCCCGCGCTGACAGAAGCCGAACTGATCGCCTTCTGCAAGGAGCGCCTGACCGGCTACAAGCGGCCCAAGTTCGTGGAGTTCCGCAGCGAGTTGCCCAAGACCAATGTGGGCAAGATCCTGCGCCGCGAGCTGCGCGACAGCCGCAAGGCGGCCTGAGCGAAGAGCGCAAGCCAGCTACGCACGCCGCAGCAAGAACGGCCTCCCGCCAGCGAGGCCGTTCTTCATTCAGCGGGGCGCGTCAGCATTCCCGCGAGGGCACGAGCAGCGGCTCGGGGGCGCCGTCGGGATAGATCATCCGCACGCAGGCGCCGGGCTCCAGACCAGGCGCCGCAGGGCCATTGACGATGACGTTGCCGCCCCCGCCATCCAGCGGTGCCACCGTGTACTGGAACAGGTCCATGCGCGGCCGCGGCCGCGGGCGTAACAACGAGTTCAGGTCGACGGAAAAGCCAACGCCACCGCCGCTCCAGCCACCGCCGCTCCATGCGCCGCCGCCAACGCCCGCGGCGGTGCTCACCGCACCGTTGTCCGGCATGTCGACCTGGCCCACCAGCGTCTTCGCGCCGATGCGCCCAAGCCTGATGGTGACGTTGAGCGGTGACACTTCGGGTCCTGGCGGCATGCTCTGGCAGGCCGCCAGGAGTAGCGTCAGCAGCGCGGCGCAAAGCGTGCCCGGTCCCGAGCGGGCTGCGTTCATGCGCTCACCAGCCCGGTCTTGAGCCGGCCCAGCAAGCGGAACAGGGCGCGCCGGTCGGTCTGGGGCAGGCCGCCGAACAATTGCTCGATCCAGTCTTCGTGTGCGCGCGCCATCTTGGAAAACGCGATGCGCCCGGCCGGCGTGAGCCGGATCAGGTAAGCGCGGCGATCGCTTGGCAAAGCCTCGCGCGAGACCAGGCCTTCTTGCTGGAGCTGGTCTGTGATGCCGGTGACGTTACCGCCGGTGACCATCATGCGGCGCGACAGCTCGCCCATCTTCAGGCCTTCCGGATGGCGGTCGAGCTGGGACATCAGGTCAAAGCGCGGCAGGGTGCAGGCGAAATCCTGGCGCAACCGGGAGCGGATGTCGGCCTCGACCAGATTGGTGCAGGTCAGCAGGCGCAGCCACAGGCGCAGGGCGTCGTGGGCGTTATCGTCGGCGCTGGTTTCGAGATCGACCGGCGCTTCTTCGGCGCCGGCCTTGGGCGGGGCCTCGGCAGCAGGTGAGGTGGGCATCGCGGCACGCTGGTTGTTTGATGCCTCAAGTATATGCGCTTGCACGCAGCCACGGGCCGGCGCGCGCCTCAATCCACCTTGGCGCCCGAGTCCTTGACCACCTTGGCCCACTTGGTGAGCTCGGCGCGGATAAAGGCGGCGAACTGTTCCGGCGTGTTGCCGACCGGGTCGGCGCCCTGGGCCAGCATCTTTTCCCGCATGGCCGGCGTGCCCAGCGCGCGCGCGACTTCCTGCTGGACGCGCGCGACGATCTCATGCGGCGTGCCGGCGGGCGCCAGCAAGCCGAACCAGGAACTGGCCTCGAAGCCCGGCAGGCGGGCCGCCTCTGCCACCGTTGGCACGCCCGGCAGCGCCGGTGACGGTTTGGCGCTGGTGACAGCCAGCGCCTTGAGCTTGCCGCTCTTGATCAGCGCCATCGACGAGGGCAGGTTGTCGAACATGAGCTGCATGGTGCCGCCGGCCAGGTCGGTCAGGGCCGGGCCGCTGCCCTTGTAGGGAAAGTGCACCATGAAGGTACGGGTCTGGGTCTTGAACAGCTCGCCTGCCAGGTGGATCGAGGTACCGTTGCCACTCGACGCCATGTTGAGCTTGCCGGGGTTGGCGCGCGCATGGGCGATCAGGTCGGTGACGCTGTTGATGCGGTTTTGCTGCGCGAAGGCGGGGTTGACCACCAGCACATTGGGCACAGAGGCCACCTCGGTGATGGGGGTGAAGTCCTTGACCGGGTCGAACGGCAGCTTGCCGTACAGCGACTGGTTGATGCCATGCGTGCCCACCGTGCCCATCAGCAGCGTGTAGCCGTCCGGCGCGGCCTTGGCGACCATGTCGGTGCCGATGTTGCCGCCCGCGCCCGGCCGGTTGTCGACGACTACGTTCCAGCCCTGGAGCTTCGACAGCTCGGCGGCCACTGCGCGCGCCATGATGTCGGTCGTGCCGCCGGCGGGGAACGGCACCACCAGGCGGATTGGCTTGTTGGGGTAGGGGTCTGCGGCTTGCGCGGGCGCGGGTACGGTCAGCGTGCCAACGCATGTGCTGGCGAGCGTTGCGAGTAGCAGGCGGGTTGCGCGGCGACGGTTGCGGTGCATGGGCGGTCTCCTGATGGGGCGGCAGCGGCACAGGCTGCCAAACCAAAAAAGGCACCCGAAGGTGCCTTTGCAAGCAGGGCGGAATTGCTCAGAACTTGTGGCGGATACCGACGCCAGCGCCGAACATATTGGTTTTGCCGGCGCCCAGCGGATAGCCATTGGCGAAGCCGATTGCCGCGGTGTCGAGGTTCAGGCCCGCATTCTTGGCATACGCGGTCGTCAGGTAGACGTCGGTACGCTTGGAAAGGCTGTAGTCGGCGATGAACGAGACTTGCCACGGATTCGGGACATTGACGCCGTTCATGCTCTTGACGTTGTCGTAGTTGTACTGCAGTGTCAGGCCCAGCGGTGCCGTGACCTGGTAGTTGGCGCCAATCCAGTAGTAGTCGTCGCGCAGCAGGCTGGCGCCCGCGGAGCTCTTGGCCTGACCCCAGCGATAACCGGCCATGACCTTTGCCGGGCCAAAGGCGTAGCTGCCGGCCACGGCGGCTTTCTTGTAGGTGGCACTGGTGCCCGCGGCAGCGCTCTCGGTGGGGTTGAACTGGTCGTAGGCGATCGTGGCGCCGAAGGGGCCGGCAGCATAGCCGAAGCCGGCACCGTACGCGGTGTCACGGCGGAATTGGCCCGGGACCTCACCACCACCCGGCGCACCGGCGCCGAACGACCAGTGGGCGATCGCGGTCACCGGACCAAACACACCGGTGTACTTGACAGTGTTGTCGGAGCGGAAGTTCACCCCGAGCTGGGCGACCACCGGTTCATACTGAGTAGCGTAGCCGCTGGGCGAGAAGTTGGCGAGCAGGTCAAACAGCGTGGTGTACTGGCGGCCGAGGGTAATGCGGCCAAACTGGGCGCTTTCCAGACCGACATAAGCTTGACGACCGAACAGGCGGCTGCCTTGCTGCGAAGAGCCGGTATCCAGGCTGAAGCCGCTTTCGAGCACGAACAGGGCTTTCATTCCGCTGCCCAGGTCTTCCACGCCGCGCAGACCCCAGCGCGAGCCGGACAGGCCACCCGAGCTCATCCGCGTCACGTTGCCCGAGGGGCCGCTGGTGCCGCTGCTGGACATGTGTGAGACGTATTCAATGTTCATGTCCGCCACGCCATAAAGCGTCACGCTGGACTGGGCCTGTGCGGCACCCGCGAATGCACCCAACGCAGCCAGCGCGAGAAGCGATTTTTTCATGCTCGATGATCTCCGTGTAAGAATTATTGGTGGCCAGCGGAGAAACCTCCTGAGTCTCCATTTTCCGCTTACCCAACTTCGTCAGAAGCTGCCAACTACTGTAACAAACCGCCTTCGATTCACAATCGGGTTCACTGCCCTTGTCAGCTTTTCACAACTCAGGGTTTTGGAGTATCTGGCCCTTGTCGGCGCGGGCCAGGCGGGAGAAGCCCGGCAAGCCGGCCACGGTACAATGCGGGAAATCCCGAGGGCGTATTCATCGGTCCATCTCCCGCTTCAGCCAGGGAGTGGGGCGCGGAATCGCTTCGAGCAACCACCAGCGCATGCATCCATGGATACCTTGATTCGCGAATTCGATGTGGCCTTGCGTGCGATCGCAGGCGTCACCCGCGCCAGCCGCGCCAACCCCGCCGATGCGCTTGCGCCCGATGCGCAGAGCCTCGACGAGACGCAACGCCGCCACGTGGCCGGGCTCATGCGCATCAACCACGTGGGCGAGGTCTGCGCGCAGGCCCTTTACCAGGCCCAGAAGCTGACCGCGCGCACGCCGCAGGTCCGCGCGCAGATGGATGAGGCTGCCCGCGAGGAAGAAGACCACCTCGGCTGGTGCGCCGAACGCCTGCGCGAGCTCGGCTCGCGTCCCAGCCTGCTCAACCCGCTCTGGTACGCAGGCGCGTTTGCCATTGGCTGGGCGGCGGGGCGAGCCGGCGACCGCGTCAGCCTGGGATTCGTCTCCGAGACCGAGTACCAGGTCGAGCAGCACCTCAATGGCCATCTCGAGCAGATCCCCGTTGCCGACGACCGGTCGCGCGCGATCCTGGAGCAGATGCGCGATGACGAGGTGAGGCACGGCGCCGCCGCGCGCGAGGCGGGCGGCATGCCGCTGCCCTCGCCGGTGCGCGCGATGATGCGGGCGGCTTCCAAGGTGATGACCACCGCCGCTTATCGGATCTGAGGGACGGCGCCGGAGCGGGACGCCCCGCCCTGTCGCTTCGCGCGCCGGCAAGCCAGGCCCCCCGCACGCGGGGTAGACGCGAAAACGTTGTATCCTTCCATCGTTCCGGCTCGGCCGATTTTCCTGCTGCAGGCAGTTCCTTCCTCGGTTGTTCTCAGGTGGTTTCTCTGTTTTCTTCCATAAGATCTTCATTTCATTGGGAATTCACTTTTTCGGTGCGCGAGGTGTGCGCGCTAAGTCATTGTTCTAATTAAAAAAACCCGGATTGTTGCCCCATAACGAGCCTTGACCCGTGAAATCGCTTCCTCTAAAGTGGGAAATAGTGTGAGGAAGTGTGTTTTTGTGTGAAAACGCAGTCTGGCTATGGGATCATCGCCCAACGTCGGATTTAAAGGATTCACGCGCCAGCCGGTGGCAAGCATGCCGGCGCGGACCGGGGAGCTAGCTTGTTTCAGGGCGCATCGGCGCTGTCACTGGATGCCAAGGGCCGGATGTCGATTCCGGCGCGGCACCGTGAAGCGCTACAACAGCAGGCCGAGGGCCGGGTAACGCTGACCAAGCACCCGGACGGCTGCCTGCTGCTGTTTCCACGCCCTGAATGGGAAAACTTCCGTGGTCGCATTGCGGCTTTGCCGATGGACGCGCACTGGTGGAAGCGCATCTTCCTGGGCAATGCCGCCGACGTCGACATGGACGGCGCGGGCCGGGTGCTGATCGCGCCCGAGCTGCGTAGCGCCGCCTTGCTCGACAAGGAAGTCATGCTGCTCGGTATGGGCAGCCATTTCGAAGTCTGGGATGCCGCGACCTACGCCGCCAAGGAACAGCAGGCGATGGCGCAGGGCATGCCGGACGCATTGAAGAATTTCTCTTTCTGACGAGGTCATGAGCTCAACCCAAACGCCGGGGACCACCGCCCTGCGCCATCGCACCGTGTTGCTGGACGAGGCTGTCGAAGCCCTGGTCTGGCGGCCCGATGGCGTCTATGTGGACGGCACCTTCGGCAGAGGGGGGCACAGCCGGGCAATTCTGGCCCGGCTGGGCCCGGCCGGGGCACTGGTGGCCTTCGACAAGGATCCGGCAGCAATCGCAGAGGCGGGCACCATCAAGGATGCCCGCTTCTCCATTGAGCACACCAGCTTCGCCGAGATGCCGGCGGCGCTGGCGGGCCGGGGAAAGGTCGCCGGGATATTGCTCGACCTGGGCATCAGCTCACCCCAGATCGACGACGCGGAGCGGGGGTTTTCCTTTCGCTTCGAGGGACCGCTGGATATGCGCATGGACACCACGCGCGGCATTACCGCCGCGCAGTGGCTGGCGCAAGCGGATGAGCAAGACATCGCAAGGGTGGTACGGGACTATGGGGAAGAACGGTTTGCTGTACAGATTGCAAAGGCGGTTGTTGCTCGCCGGAGCGAACCCGGCCATGGCGGACCGCTTACCACTACTGCCGAGCTTGCCGCGCTCGTGGCGAAAGCCGTCAAAACACGCGAGAAGGGTCAGGACCCTGCGACCCGCACCTTTCAGGCTCTACGGATTCACGTCAATCAAGAGCTTGCGGACCTCGAAAGCGGCCTGAGCGCCGCTTACGACTTATTGCAGGAAGGCGGGCGGCTGGTGGTCATCAGTTTTCATTCGCTTGAGGACCGCATCGTCAAGCGGTTCATGCAGGCGCACGCCCGTCCGCAGCAGAATGCCGATCCCGCCATGCGCCGCGCGCCCCTGCGCGCGGACCAGCTGCCGCAGCCCACGCTGAAGCTGCTCGGCCGGGTCAAGCCGGGCGCCGAAGAGGTTGCCGCCAATCCGCGTGCCCGCTCCGCGGTGATGCGCGTGGCCGAGAAGCTGCCGTCCCCGGCGTCCCCTTCGTCCGCCTCCACCCAGAAGGCGGGCCACCCATGAACCGCCTGACTTTCTTCCTGCTGGCTGCCCTGATGCTGTGCGCGCTCTCGCTGGTGAGCGCGCAGCACCAGGCCCGCACCCTGTTCGTTGCCCACGAGCGAGCGCAGGCGGAAGAAAAGCAGCTCGACATCGACTGGTCCCGCTTGCAGTACCAGCAGAGCTCGCTCGGCAAGAGCGCGCGCATCGCGGACGCAGCCCGGACACAGCTGAAGATGACGCCGGTGCTTCCCGGCAGGACCCAGTACCTGGCCGGCGTGGTGCTGGACGCGCCGCCCGCCAGCGCGCCCGCGGCCGCAGCACCCGAGGGGAGTAAGCCATGACCATCGCCCGGCCCTCGCAAAACGCCCAGCGCGGCAACCCTTCGCGCCCGCGCACCGGCCAGTTCGCCGCTAGCCCCGTGCTTGGCCTGCGCCTGCCGATGTGGCGCTCGAAGCTGGTGGTGTTCATGATGTTCGCCGCCTTCGTCGCCCTGGCTGGGCGCGCGCTTTGGATCCAGGGCCCGGGCAACCAGTTCTACGAGGCCGAAGGCAAGAAGCGCTTCCAGCGCACGCTCGAGCTGCCCGCAACGCGCGGCAAGATCCTCGACCGCAATGGGCTGGTGCTGGCGACCAGCTTGCCCGTGAAGGCCATCTGGGCGGTCCCGGAGGACGTGCCCGACGAGATCGACGCTGACAAGATCCGCCAGTTGAGCAAGCTGCTCGACATGAGCGACAAGGAACTGCGCCGCAAATTCACGGAAGACAAGAGCTTTGTCTACCTGAAGCGCCAGGTGCTGCCGGACGTCGCGGACAAGATCGCCGCGCTCAAGATCGACGGCATTCACCAGACCCGCGAATACAAGCGCTTCTATCCGGAAGGCGAGGCGATGGCGCACATCGTCGGCTTTACCAATGTCGAAGACCGCGGCCAGGAAGGCGTGGAGCTGGCGCGCGAGGGCGTGCTGGCCGGCAAGTCCGGCGCGCGCCAGGTGATCAAGGACCGCCTTGGCCGCGTGGTGGAGGATGTGGGCATCCTCAAGACGCCGCGCGACGGCGAGGACCAGCAGCTCTCCATCGACGCCAAGATCCAGTACCTGGCCTACAACGAGGTCAAGGCCATCGTCGAGCGCAGCAAGGCCAAGGCGGCCAGCGCCGTGGTGCTCGACGCGCAGACCGGTGAGGTGCTGGCGCTGGCCAACTGGCCGACCTACAACCCCAACGACCGCACCCGCCTGTCGGGCGAGCAACTGCGCAACCGGGTCCTGACCGACACCTTCGAGCCGGGCTCGATGATGAAGCCGATCACGATCGGCCTGGCGCTGCAGCTCAAGCGCGTCACGCCGTCGACGGTATTTGCCACGACCGGCAAGTTCAACTACGAAGGCGCCACCATCAGCGACACGCACAACTACGGGGCGCTGACCGTGGCCGGCATCATCCAGAAGTCCAGCAACATCGGCACGACCAAGATTTCGATGCTGCTCAAGCCGCAGGAAATGTGGGATATGTATATGAGCGTGGGCCTGGGCCAGGCGCCCAAGATCGGCTTCCCCGGCGCCGTGGCCGGACGGGTGCGCCCGTACAAGAGCTGGCGGCCCATCGAGCAGGCGACCATGTCCTATGGCTACGGCCTGTCGGTGTCGTTGTTCCAGATCGCCCACGCTTACACGATCTTCGCCCATGATGGCGAACTGATCCCGGTCACCATGTTCCGGAACCAGGGCCCGGTCACTGGCGAGCGCGTGCTGTCGCCCGAGGTGGCGCGCCAGGTGCGTGCCATGCTGGAGACGGTGACGGCGCCTGGCGGCACTGCGCCCGAAGCCCAGGTGATGGGCTACCGGGTTGGCGGCAAGACGGGCACGGCGTACAAGCACGTTGGCCGCGGCTACGACCGCAGCAAGTACCGGGCTTCCTTCATCGGCCTGGCGCCGATGTCCAACCCGCGCGTGATCGTGGCCGTGAGCGTGGATGAGCCTACCTCCGGCAGCCACTACGGTGGCGCCGCGGCGGGCCCGGCCTTTTCCGCGATTACCGGCGGCGCGCTGCGCGCGCTCAATGTGCAACCGGACTCGCCGATCCGGCAGTTGGTCGTGAGCGACAAGGTGCAGGAAAGCGAACCGTGGAGCGCGACGCAATGAGCCAGCCGCTGCTCCCCCTCGAAGTGGCCGCGCAGGCTGGCGATGCCTTGGCCTGGCTGCGCCAGCACGCCCCCGCCGGCGCCAAGCTGACGGGCGACACGCGCCGTCTGGCCCAGGGCGATGTGTTCTTTGCCTATGTGCTGGGCAACGCGCGCCTGTCGACCGACGGGCGCCCCCATATCGCCCAGGCGATCGCCCGTGGCGCCAGTGCCGTGGTCTTTGAGGCCGATGGTTTCGCCTGGCCGCATGGCGAAGGCGTGCCGCATCTTGGCGTGTCGGGCCTGCACCAGCTCGCCGGCCCGATTGCCGCCGGCTGGTATGACAACGCCGCGCGCGATCTCGCCGTGACCGGCATCACCGGCACCAATGGCAAGACGTCGTGCTGCCAGTGGCTGGCGCGCGTGCTGCAGGCCGCGGGCAAGCGCTGCGCCACCATCGGCACGCTTGGCACCGGTTTTCCTGACGCGATCACGGCGACCGGCTTCACCACGCCCGACGCCGTCCAGTTGCAGGATAGCCTGGCTGCGCTGCACGGCGCCGGCGCGCGCGCGGTCGCCATGGAAGTGTCCTCGCACGGCCTGGAGCAAGGCCGCGTGGCCGGCACGCACTTTGCGGTGGCGGTGCTGACCAACCTGACCCAGGACCATCTCGACTACCACGGCACCATGGCCGAATACGAGGCCGCCAAGGCCCTGCTGTTCCAATGGCCAGGCCTGCGTGCCGCCGTGATCAACCGCGACGATGCCATGGGTGGTCGCCTGCTGGCCAACCCCGCGCTCGCCGCGCAGGTGATCGAGTACGGCATCGATGGCGCGGCCGGCCCGACCCGCAAGGCAGGACAGTGGCTGCGCGCGACCAACGTGCGCGCCACCGCTGCCGGCACGGCCTTCCATGTGGATGGCAGCTTCGGCAGCGCCGATGTCAGCACGCCGATGATCGGCGCCTTCAATGTCAGCAACCTGCTCGCCGTGCTCGGCGCCACGCTGGCCAACGGCATTGCCTGGGACGCAGCCCTCGACGCGCTGCGCACGCTCAAGCCGGTCGATGGCCGCATGGAGCTGTTCGGCGGCAGCCATGGCGGCCAGGACGGGCCGCTGGCAGTGGTCGACTACGCCCACACCCCGGATGCGCTGGAAAAGACGCTGGACGCGCTGCGCCCCGTGGCCCAGGCCCGCAAGGGCCGGCTGTGGTGCGTGTTCGGCTGTGGCGGCGACCGCGACCCGATCAAGCGCCCGCTGATGGGCGAAGTGGCCGAGCGGCTTGCCGACGAGGTGGTGCTGACCAGCGACAACCCGCGCAGCGAAGACCCGCAAGACATCCTGAACGCCATTGCCGACGGCCTGGCCGATCGTAGCCGCGCGCACCTGATCGAGGACCGCGCAGCCGCCATCCTGTATGCCATCAAGCACGCCACCGTAGCCGATGTGGTGCTGGTGGCGGGCAAGGGGCACGAAGCCACCCAGGAGGTGCAGGGCCGCAAGCGGCCTTTCTCCGACCGCGAGCATGTCCGGCTGACGCTGGGCACGCGTGGGGTGTCAGCATGACGCAATACACCATGACCGATTTGCAGCAAGCCGCCGGCTGGATCGCCGGCGCGCGTCTTTCCGGGCCCGATGGCGCAGGCAGCCGGGGGTTCTCGCGCGTGCTGACCGACAGCCGCACGGTCCAGCCCGGCGACCTGTTCGTCGCGCTCAAGGGCGAGCGCTTCGACGCGCACGATTTCCTGGCAGACGTGGTGGCGCGTGGCGCCGCCGCGGTGCTGGTGGACCGCGAGCCCGATGCCGCGCTTGGCATTCCCGCCATCGTGGTGCCCGATACGCGCCTGGCGCTGGGCCAGCTGGCCGCCGGCTGGCGCCGCCGTTTCAGCTTGCCCGCGGTCGCGGTGACGGGCAGCAACGGCAAGACCACCGTCAAGGAAATGATCGCCGCGATCTTCGCGGCGGCGGTAGGGGAGGGCGCCCGCCTGGCAACGGGCGGCAACCTGAACAACGATATCGGCCTGCCGCTGACTGTGCTGCGCCTGTCCGCTGCGCACCGGCTCGCCGTGCTCGAGCTCGGCATGAACCACCCGGGTGAGACCGTCTACCTGGCCAGCATCGCCCAGCCTACCGTGGCGGTAGTGACCAACGCGCAGCGCGAGCACCAGGAGTTCATGGTGAACGTGGAGGCCGTGGCGCATGAACACGCCGCGGCGATCGCGGCGTTGCCCGCGGACGGCGTGGCGGTGTTCCCGCTCGACGCCGAAGGCGGCGGCGCGCATGCCGGCATCTGGCGCCAGGCAGCCGGTGCGCGCCGCGTGCTGTCGTTTGGCCTGGATGCCAGCGCCGATGTTCGCGCCGATGTGGCTCTGGACGACGGCGTGCAAGTGATGCAGGTCAGCGCGCCTGGTGCTGCGTTCGAAGTCCGCCTGTCGGTGCTTGGCACCCACAACGTGCGCAACGCGCTGGCGGCGATCGCCTGCGCGCTGGGCGCGGGCGTCGGCATCGAGGCGATCCAGGCAGGGCTGGCCGGGTTTGCCGCGGTCAAGGGCCGGCTGCAGGTCAAGCATGCCACCGGCGGCACGCTGGTGATCGATGACAGCTACAACGCCAATCCCGATTCGGTACGGGCGGCCATCGACGTGCTGGCCGGGTTTGCCGCGCCGCGTTTGCTGGTGCTGGGCGACATGGGTGAAGTGGGCGACCAGGGGCCGGCCTTTCACACGGAGATCGGCGCCTACGCGCGCGCGCATGGCATCGAGTCGCTGTGGGCGACGGGCGCGGCCATGGTGCACGCGGTGCAGGCGTTTGGCGCCGCAGCCCGGTATTTCGAACGGGCCGAGGACCTCGCCCAGGTGTTGGCGCAAGACAAGGACGGTACCGTGGCGGCGGCAAGCGCGGTACTGGTGAAGGGATCTCGGTTCATGCGGATGGAACGGATGGTCGATGCGCTGGTCGCAAACACTCCCGCGCATTAATCGTCATCAACAGTTATTTACGCAATCAATCAGATAGCCCGGCGCCGCTGGGTGGTTGTCGAAAGGAATACGGACACACGATGTTATTGGCTCTGGCCCAGTGGCTGCAAAACGACTACAGCTTCCTGCGGGTCTTCAACTACCTGACCTTCCGCGCGGTGATGGCTAACCTCACCGCGCTTTTGATCGGGCTCGGCCTCGGGCCGTGGGTGATCCGCAAGCTGACCGAACTCAAGATCGGCCAGGCGGTGCGCACCATCGGCCCGCAGTCGCACCTGGTCAAGGCCGGCACGCCCACCATGGGTGGCGTGCTCGTGCTGGTGTCGATCGCCATCTCCACGTTGCTGTGGTGCGACTGGGGCAACCGCTTTATCTGGGTCGTGATGCTGGTGACCCTGGGCTACGGCGCGATCGGCTGGGTGGATGACTACCGCAAGGTGGTTTATCGCGATCCGCGCGGCATGTCGAGCCGCGAGAAATTTTTCTGGCAGACCCTGATCGGCCTGGTGGCCGCGGTCTACCTGGCGTTCTCGGTATCGGAAAGCAGCAATGTGCGGGTGTGGGACCTGTTCCTGGGCTGGGTCGAAGGCGGTTTGTCGCTCGACATGCCTTACAAGTCCAACCTGATCGTGCCTTTCTTCAAGGAAGTGAGCTATCCGCTGGGCGTGGCCGGCTTCATCGTGCTGACCTATCTGGTGATCGTGGGTTCGAGCAATGCGGTGAACCTGACCGATGGGCTGGACGGCCTGGTGATCATGCCGGTGGTGCTGGTCGGCAGCGGGCTGGGCGTGTTTGCCTACGTGATGGGCAGTTCGGTCTACAGCAAGTACCTGCTGTTCCCCCATATTCCCGGGGCCGGCGAACTGCTGATCTTTTGTTCAGCGCTGGCGGGGGCGGGGCTGGCCTTCCTCTGGTTCAACGCCCACCCGGCCCAGGTGTTCATGGGCGACGTCGGCGCGCTGGCGCTGGGCGGCGCGCTGGGCACGGTGGCAGTGATCGTGCGCCAGGAGATCGTGCTGTTCGTGATGGGCGGCATCTTCGTGGTGGAAACGCTGTCGGTGATGCTGCAGGTGGGGTGGTTCAAGATCACCAAGCGGCGCTACGGCGAGGGCAGGCGGTTGTTCAAGATGGCGCCGCTGCACCACCACTTTGAATTGTCGGGCTGGAAGGAAACGCAGGTGACGGTGCGCTTCTGGATCATCACCATGTTGTTGGTGCTGATCGGGCTGTCGTCGCTCAAGTTGCGCTGAAGCCAGCGCATATCTACTAACGCAGTAACGCAAGAAAGGCGGGAATCGAAGTGTTTGGCGAGTTGCAAAAACCTCATGTGCTGGTGCTGGGCCTCGGCGAATCGGGGCTGGCGATGGCGCGCTGGTGCGGCCTGTATGGTGCCCCCGTGCGCGTTGCCGACACGCGCGAGGCTCCCGCCAACCTTGTCTTCCTGCAGGCCGAGTTGCCCTCGGCCGAGTTTCATGGCGGCGCCCTGGCCGAAGCGCTGCTGGACGGCATCGAACTGGTGACGATCAGCCCCGGCCTGTCGCCGCTGGAGAGCGATACCGCCGCGCTGCTGGCAGCGGCGCGCGAGCGTGGCATTCCAGTCTGGGGCGAAATCGAACTGTTCGCGCGCGCGCTCGCGCATCTGCGGGCAGAGTCGGGCTACGCGCCGAAGCTGCTGGCCATCACCGGCACCAATGGCAAGACCACCACTACCGCGCTGACCGGCCGCCTGGTGGAGCGCGCCGGCAAGAGCGTAGCGGTGGCGGGAAATATCAGTCCGTCGGCGCTGGACAAGCTGGCCGCCTGCATTGCCTCGGCCACGCTGCCCGAGGTCTGGGTGCTGGAACTGTCGAGCTTCCAGCTGGAGACCACGCATACGCTGGCGCCGCACGCGGCCACCGTCCTCAATATCACCCAGGACCATCTGGACTGGCATGGCAGCATGCAAGCCTATGCCGCCGCCAAGGCTCGGATCTTCGGCCCGGCGCCGGCGCCCGGCGAAGCCGGCTGCCTGCAGATCCTGAACCGCAACGACCGTCTCAGCCTGGATATGGCCCGCCCGGCCAGCGCACTGGTGACCTTCGGCAACGATCTGCCCGAATTGCCGGGCTGCTTCGGCATCCAGCGCGAGGGCGGCATGCCCTGGCTGGTGGTGGCCGAGCCCGATAGCGAAGCCGAAGGCGAGAACAAGCCGCGCCGCCGCAAGGCTGCGGCCGCCGAGAGCGTGGAAGCCGTGCCGGTGCGTCACAAGCGCCTGATGCCGGCCGACGCGCTGCATATCCGTGGCATGCACAACGCCACCAACGCCATGGCCGCGCTGGCGCTGTGCCGCGCCATCGACCTGCCGATGAACGCGTTGCTGCATGGCCTGCGCGAGTACCGCGGCGAGCCGCACCGCGTGGAGTGGGTCGCCACGGTGGATGATGTCGAGTTCTTCGATGACAGCAAGGGCACCAATGTGGGCGCCACCGTCGCCGCGTTGTCCGGCCTGGACAAGCGGGTGGTGCTGATTGCCGGCGGGGAAGGCAAGGGGCAGGATTTTTCGCCGCTGGCCGCGCCGGTGGCGCAGTACGCGCGCGCCGTGGTGCTGATCGGCAAGGATGCCGGCGAGCTGCGTCGCGCGCTCCAGGACACCGGCGTCACGCTGGCCGATGCCGCCACGCTGGAGCAGGCGGTCACGCTGGCTGCCAGTGCAGCGCAGGGCGGCGACGCCGTGCTGCTGTCGCCGGCGTGCGCCAGCCTCGACATGTTCCGTAATTATGTGCACCGTGCCGAAGTCTTTTGCGCCGCGGTGGAAGAACTGGCGATGTCCAGGGGGATCGTGCCATGAGCGACGCACAGGTCAAGCGTAGCGGCTTTATCGGGGCCACCATCGGCAACGCCTGGGGCGGCTTGCGCGATGCGGTGTCCGGCGTCAAGCCGACGCGCTCGCGCATGATGGAATACGACCAGCCACTGCTGTGGGTGGCGATCGTGCTGCTCGCGCTTGGCCTGGTGATGGTCTATTCGGCCTCGATCGCGCTGCCTGACTCGCCGCGCTATGCCAACTACCGCGAGAGCCACTTCCTCGCGCGCCACGCGTTCGCGCTGTTCATCGGGCTGTCCATGGGACTGCTGGCTTTCCAGATCCCGGTCAAGTTCTGGGATAAGTACGCGCCCAAGCTGTTCGTGATCGCGCTGGTGATGCTGATCATCGTGCTGGTGCCGTTCGTGGGCAAGGGCGTGAATGGCGCGCGGCGCTGGATTCCGCTGGGCATCATGAACTTCCAGCCGTCCGAGCTCATGAAGCTGGCGGTGGTGCTGTACACCGCCAACTACACCGTGCGCAAGCAGGAGTGGATGCAGAACGTGGGCAAGGGCTTCCTGCCGATGGGCGTGGCCGTGGTGGTGGTCGGCATGCTGCTGCTGCTGGAGCCGGACATGGGCGCCTTCTTGGTGGTGGCTACCGTCGCCATGGGCATCCTCTTCCTCGGCGGCATCAACGGCAAGCTGTTCGCCGGCCTGGTTGGCGTGGCGGTGGGCGCCTTCGCGCTGCTGATCACGGCCTCGCCCTGGCGGCGCGAGCGGATCTTCGCATATCTCAACCCGTGGGAAGAAGCCAACGCGCTGGGCAAGGCTTACCAGCTCACCCATTCGCTGATCGCCTTCGGCCGCGGCGAGTGGACCGGGGTGGGGCTGGGCGGCAGCATCGAGAAACTGCACTACCTGCCCGAGGCGCATACCGACTTCATCCTCGCCGTGATTGGCGAGGAGTTCGGCTTCGTGGGCGTGCTGGTGGTGATCGTGCTGTTCTACTGGATGGTGCGCCGCGCCTTCGAGATCGGCCGTACCGCCCTGCAGCTCGACCGCACCTTTGCCGGCCTGGTGGCCAAGGGCATCGGCATCTGGGTTGGCTGGCAGACCTTTATCAATATGGGCGTGAACCTTGGCCTGCTGCCGACCAAAGGGCTGACCTTGCCGCTGGTGAGCTACGGCGGCTCGGGCATTTTGATGAACTGCGTGGCGCTGGCGATCCTGCTGCGTATCGACTACGAGAACCGGGTGATGATGCGCGGAGGGAAGGTATGACCGTAGCGCAGCATCACTTGGTTCCGGCGGAGGCTAACTTCCTGCGCAAGCAGGAAGTTAAGCGCAGCGGCCGTAGCCACAACCATTCAATGATGCGCGGAGGCAAGGTATGACCGCACCGCGCACCTTGCTCGTGATGGCTGGCGGCACCGGGGGGCATGTCTTCCCCGGGCTGGCGGTTGCGCGCGCGCTGCGTGAGCAGGGCTGGCGGGTGGTATGGCTGGGCAACCGCAACGGCATGGAAGCCACGCTGGTGCCCAAGTACGACATCCCGATGGAGTTCATCCAGTTTGGTGGCCTGCGCGGCAAGGGCCCGCTGACCAAGCTGATGCTGCCGCTGAACCTGTTGCGCGCCTTCTGGCAAAGTCTGCAGGCGTTGCGCCGGGTGCGGCCCAACGTGGTGCTGGGCATGGGCGGCTATATTACGTTCCCCGCCGGCATGATGGCCTCGCTGCTGGGGCGCCCGCTGGTGCTGCACGAGCAGAACTCGATTGCCGGGCTGGCCAACAAGGTGCTGGCCAAGGTCGCGGACCGGGTGCTGTGCGCCTTTCCGAATGCCCTGCCGGACAGCGAGTGGACCGGCAACCCGGTGCGCGATGAAGTGGCGCACATGCCGGCGCCCGAGGCGCGCTACGACGGCCGCACCGGCCCGTTGCGGCTGCTGGTGGTGGGCGGCAGCCTGGGTGCGGCGGCGCTCAACGAGGTCGTGCCCAAGGCGCTGGCACTGCTGCCGCCGGGCGAGCGCCCGCTGGTCAAGCACCAGGCCGGCGCCAAGCAGATCGACAGGCTGCGAGCCAACTATCAGGCCGCGGGCGTGGCGGCGCAAGCCTTGCCCTTTATCGACGACATGGCGGCGGCATACGCAGAGGCGGATCTGGTGATCTGCCGCGCGGGCGCAATGACCGTGTCGGAGGTGGCGGCAGCAGGCGTGGCGGCACTGTTCGTGCCGTTCCCGCATGCGGTCGATGACCACCAGACCACCAATGCGGAATTCCTCTCGACCCAGGATGCCGCCTTGCTGGTCCAACAGAACGAACTGACCGCGAGCGGGCTGGCGCAGACGCTGGCCTCGCTGTCGCGGCCCCGACTCAGAGAGATGGCGCATCAGGCGCGCGGTCTCGCCAAGCCCGAAGCAACCCGGCGCGTGGCGGAGATCTGCAGCCAGATGGCCAGGGATTGAACCAACGGATTCATGAAGCACATCGTCAAGAACATCCATTTCGTAGGCATCGGCGGCGCCGGCATGAGCGGCATCGCCGAGGTCCTATTGAACCTGGGCTACAAGGTCTCAGGGTCCGACGTGGGCAGCAATGCCGCCACGCGGCGCCTCGCGTCGCTCGGCGCGACCGTGATGCACGGGCATGATGCCGCCCACGTCAACGGCGCCAATGCGGTGGTGGTGTCCACCGCCGTGACCAACGACAACCCCGAGGTGCTGGCCGCGCGCGCCAAGCGCATCCCGGTGGTGCCGCGCGCGGTGATGCTGGCCGAGTTGATGCGCCTGAAGCAGGGCGTGGCCATCGCCGGCACGCATGGCAAGACCACCACCACCAGCTTGGTGGCGTCGGTGCTGGCTGAAGGCGGACTTGATCCCACCTTCGTGATCGGCGGCCGGCTCAACTCGGCGGGCGCCAATGCGCGCCTGGGCACGGGCGACTTCATCGTGGCCGAGGCCGACGAGTCGGATGCCTCGTTCCTGAACCTGTTCCCGGTGATCGAGGTCATCACCAACATCGACGCCGACCACATGGACACCTACGGGCATGACTTTGCCCGGCTCAAGCAGGCGTTCGTGGAGTTCACCCAGCGCCTGCCGTTCTATGGCATCGCCGTGCTGTGCGTGGACGACCCCAACGTGCGCGAGATCATGCCGTTCGTGTCCAAGCCAATCGTGCGCTACGGCTTTGCCGAAGATGCGCAGGTGCGTGCGGTCAATGCCCGCGCCGTCGACGGCCAGATGCATTTCACCGTGCTGCGCCAGTTGAACGGACACGCCGAGGCGCCGCTGGAGGTGGTGCTGAATTTGCCGGGCATGCACAATATCCAGAACGCGCTGGCGGCGATTGCCATCGCGACCGAGCTGGAGGTGCCGGACGCCGCCATCGTCAAGGCGCTGCGCGAGTTCCACGGGGTGGGACGCCGCTTCCAGCGCTATGGCGAAGTGGCTTGCGTCGGCACTAACGAGCAGGGCGAGGCCAAGAGCGCGGGCACCTTCACGCTGGTGGACGACTACGGCCACCATCCGGTCGAGATGGCCGCGACGCTGGCCGCCGCGCGCGGTGCGTTCCCGGGGCGCCGGCTGGTGCTGGCGTTCCAGCCGCACCGCTATACCCGCACACGCGACTGCTTCGAGGACTTCGTCAAGGTGCTGGGCACCGTGGATGCGCTGCTGCTGGCCGAGGTCTATGCCGCCGGGGAAGCCCCGATCGTGGCCGCCGATGGCCGCGCGTTGACACGCGCGCTGCGCGTGGCAGGCAAGGTTGAACCCGTTTTTGTGGAGCAGATCGACGAAATGCCGCAGGCTATCCTGAACGCCGTGCGTCCCGGCGATGTGGTGGTGACGATGGGCGCGGGCACGATCGGTATCGTGCCCGGACAACTGGTTTCTCAGCAAGCAGGGGGCCAGGCATGAGCTTCGTCGCCCATCCCAATATCGATCCCAAGGCGCTGGGCAAGGTTGGCGTGCTGCTTGGCGGCCGCTCGGCCGAGCGCGAGATATCGCTGCTGTCGGGCAACGGCGTGCTGGCGGCGTTGCGCTTGCGCGGCGTCGATGCCCATGCCTTCGATCCCGGCCTGCAGTCGGTGGCCGAGCTGGCCACGGCTGGCTTTGACCGCGTCTTTATTGCCCTGCACGGCCGCTACGGCGAGGACGGCACCATCCAGGGCCTGCTCGAGCAGCTCGGCGTGCCCTATACCGGCAGCGGCGTGCTGGCCTCTGCGCTGGCCATGGACAAGCAGGCCACCAAGCGCTTGTGGACCACGCACGGCCTGCCCACGCCGCGCTTCGCCATGCTGCAGGCCGATACCGATTTCGACGCTGTTGTGGCCGACCTGGGCCTGCCCCTGATCGTCAAGCCGGCGCGCGAGGGCTCGTCCATCGGTCTGACCAAGGTGACCGAAGCCGGCCAGATGCGTGCCGCCTTCGAGAAGGCCGCGGCGCTGGACAACGACGTGATCGCCGAAACCTTCATTGACGGCGCGGAGCTGACCTGCCCGATCGTGGGGGAGGGCGCCACCGCCGAAGCGCTGCCGGTGATCCGCATCGTCGCTCCCGGTGCGAACTACGACTATCAAAACAAGTACTTTACTGACGATACCCAGTATCTGTGCCCGTCGGGCCTGCCGGCCGACGTGGAAGCCGAAGTCCGGCGCCTGGCGGTGCAATCCTTCCGCGTGCTGGGTTGCCGCGGCTGGGCGCGTGCCGACGTGATGCTCAGCGCCGACAACAAGCCTTACCTGCTCGAGATGAATACCTCGCCCGGCATGACCGGCCATTCGCTGGTGCCGATGGCGGCGCGCGCGGTGGGCATCAGCTACGAGGACTTCGTCATGCAGGTGATTGCCGCGGCCACGCTGGACCTGCATCCCAGCGCGGCCTGGAAGCCCGATTGAGCATAGACCGAGCCAACACTGAACCCTGACTGACCGGAACCGGGACAACGCAACGCCATGTGGCACAACACTCGCCTGCTTAACCTGATCGCCTCCACGCTCTATGCGCTGGTGGCGATGATGGCGTTCGCTGCCGGCTTGCTATGGCTGGCGCAGCGGCCGGTGTTTGCCATTACCCACGTCGAGCTGGTGTCGATGGAAGGCGGCACCCTGCGCCATGTCAATGCGCCGAGCGTGCGCGCCAACGCCCTGGGCAAGCTGTCGGGGAGCTTTTTCACGCTCGACCTGAACGAGGCGCGCCAGATCTTCGAGTCGGTGCCCTGGGTGCGCCGTGCCAGTGTGCGGCGCGAATGGCCCAACGGGCTGGCGGTCGAGGTCGAGGAGCACGAAGCCCTCGGTACGTGGGGCAATGCCGACAGTGGCCGCCTGATCAACACTTATGGCGAAGTTTTCGTCGCCAATCCGGCCGAAGCCGAGGAAGATGCCCAGTTGCTCGCCCTCGATGGCCCGCCGGACAGCGAGAGCGATGTGGTGGACAAGCTCGAAGTCATGCGCGAGTGGTTCAAGCCGCTGAAGGTGGAGCCGCTGGCGGTCACGCTGTCTTCCCGCTACGCCTGGCGCGCCAAGCTTTCCAACGGCATGGTGGTGGAGCTTGGCCGTGAACAGAACGACGAGGAGCGCGACGCCATGGACCAGCGCGTCAAGCGGTTCGTGGTGGCCTGGCCCCAGGTCACGGAGCAGTGGGGCAAGCAGATCGAGTACGCGGACCTGCGATACCCCAACGGGTTTGCGATTCGCGCGGCTAACGTGCGCTTCCTGACCGATGCGCAGGCAGCGGCTGCGGCCAAGGCGAGGGCAACTGGTTCCAGCACGAGCACGAATACGAATACGAATACGAACGCCAGCACCAATCCAAACAACAATCCGACGCGACTCAAGAGCAAGAACGCGGAGAAAAACCGATGAGCAAGGAATACAAGGACCTACTGGTCGGTCTCGATATCGGCACTTCCAAAGTGGCCGCGGTGGTGGCCGAGTTGCGCCCCGACGGCAGCTACGAAGTGATCGGGATGGGCCAGTCAGAGTCCAAGGGTCTGAAGAAAGGGGTCGTGGTCAATATCGAGGCCACCGTGCAGTCCATCCAGCGTGCGCTGGAGGAGGCTGAACTGATGGCCGACTGCAAGATCTCCGAGGTGTTTACCGGCATTGCCGGCAGCCATATCCGCAGCTTCAATTCCAGCGGCATGGTGGCGATCAAGGACAAGGAGGTCACCCAGACCGATGTGGCCCGGGTGATCGAGACCGCCAAGGCGGTCAATATCCCGACCGACCAGCAGATCCTGCACATCCTCACGCAGGAATTCATCATCGACGGCCAGGAGGACGTGCGCGAGCCGATCGGCATGAGCGGCATTCGCCTGGAAGTGAAGGTGCATATCGTCACCGGCGCGGTTAGCGCGGCGCAGAACATCGTCAAGTGCGTGCGCCGCTGTGGCCTGGAGGTGCACGACCTGATCCTGCAGCCGCTGGCTTCCAGCCTGGCGGTGCTGACCGAGGACGAGAAGGAGCTCGGCGTGGTGCTCGTCGATATCGGTGGCGGCACCACCGATATCGCCATCTTCAGCGAAGGCGCGATCCGGCATACGGCCGTGATCCCCATCGCCGGCGACCAGATCACCAACGACATCGCTATGGCGCTGCGCACGCCCACGCCCGATGCCGAGGACGTCAAGATCCAGTACGGCATCGCCAAGCAGGCCATCGCCGATCCGGAAGACATGATCGAGGTCCCTGGCGTTGGCGACCGCGGTACGCGTTCGCTGTCGCGCCAGGCGCTGGCGGCCGTGATCGAGCCGCGTATCGAGGAGTTGTACTCGCTGGTGCACCAGGTGGTGCGCGAATCGGGCTACGAAGAATTGCTGTCGTCGGGGGTCGTCATCACCGGCGGCACCGCGATGATGCCGGGCATGGTGGAACTGGGCGAGGACATCTTCCTCAAGCCGGTTCGGGTCGGCGTGCCGGAATATCGCGGAAATTTGCACGAAGTGGTAAAGAGTCCGCGCTATTCGACCGTAATGGGACTACTGCTCGAAGGCCGCGTGCAGCGCATGCGCGGGCGCAAGGTGGCAGTGCAGAGCGGCTCGGTCAAGCAGGTGTGGACCCGCATGAAGGAATGGTTCGTCGGCAACTTCTGAACGTTGCAGGCGATCGGATTGCACTGGATTGAATGGCGGGGCTGTCCACCGAACGGCGGGCAGGCCGTTGAACACGCAGTTTTTTGATGGTTTCTTGTTCAGTAACCAAGGGTTGCGGCGGGGAGGCTGCAGCGTTTGGCGGCTGATTCTTCTTGGAGGCAGTGATGGACTTTGACATGATCGAAACGGAATTGCAGGACGGCACCATCATCAAGGTGATCGGCGTGGGCGGCGCGGGCGGTAACGCTGTGCAGCACATGATCAGCCGTGGCGTGCAAGGCGTTGAATTTATCTGCATGAACACCGATGCGCAGGCGCTCAAGCGCTCCAGCGCTTCGCGCGTGCTGCAGCTTGGCAACACCGGCCTGGGGGCCGGTGCCAAGCCGGAGGTCGGCCGCAACTGTGCAGATCAGGCGCGCGAGCAGATCGCCGACTCGCTGCGTGGTGCGCACATGGTCTTCATCACTGCCGGCATGGGCGGCGGCACCGGTACCGGCGCTGCCCCGGTCGTGGCCCAGGTTGCCAAGGAAATGGGCATCCTGACCGTGGGCGTGGTCAGCAAGCCCTTCGAGTTCGAGGGTGCGCGCCGCGCCAAGGTGGCGGAAGCTGGCTCGGGCGAGCTGGAGTCCTGCGTCGATTCGCTGATCGTTGTGCTCAACGAAAAGCTGTTCGAAGTGATGGGCGATGACGCCGAGATGGACAAGTGCTTCCAGTGCGCCGACGACGTGCTGCACAACGCGGTTGCCGGCATTGCCGAGATCATCAATGTCGATGGCCTGGTGAACGTCGACTTCGAAGACGTGAAGACGGTCATGGGCGAGCAGGGCAAGGCCATGATGGGCACGGCCACCGTGTCGGGCGTTGACCGCGCCCGCCTGGCTGCCGAGCAGGCTGTCGCCAGCCCGCTGCTGGAAGGCGTGGACCTGTCGGGCGCACGCGGCGTGCTGGTCAACATCACGGCCAGCCGTTCGCTCAAGCTGTCGGAAACCAAGGAAGTCATGAACACCATCCGCAGCTACGCCGCGGAAGATGCCACCGTGATCTTTGGCACGGTGTACGACGACGCCATGGGCGACGCACTGCGCGTGACCGTGGTGGCGACGGGCCTGGGCCGTTCGGCCAAGAAGCAACAGCCGATGACCTTGCTCAAGACCGGTACCGACAACATGCCGGTACAGATGATGGGCAACATGGCCAGCAACGTTGGCGTAAGCCACAGCAGCGCGCCGGACTACAGCAATCTGGACACGCCGGCGGTATGGCGCAGTTCGCGCGAGTCCGCGTCCGCCCACGTGGCTGCGCTGCAGGAAAAGGGTGTGGATACGTACGACATCCCGGCCTTCCTGCGCAAGCAGGCGGACTGAGTTGGCTCGGCAAGGGGCCGGCACGGCCGGTTGCCATCAGGCCGCGACCCCGGACCAGCGAAACACGCAAGCGCTCCCTACGCTCGTGTTCCGCCCGGTGGTCTCGGACTGAGCGGCAACCTGCCTGGCTGCCCTTTCGCTGACGCTCAGGCTGCATCCCGTCGCCGGGACAGGCGTGCCTCCGGCCGCCTCCCCGGACTGGTCTCCCGCCCCTCCCGGCCGGGATGTGCCGTCGTCCGCGCGTTGATCGCAAGATCGGCGCGCGGATTTATTTCAAGAGCAGCGTGGCCCGCAGCATGAAAGGCCGCCTTCAAGTGATGTAATCGTCGTGCGCCACGTGGCGCGAGCCACCCGATGTTCCCTGCGTGAGAGCCTGGGTACCGCTTTGTCGGAGGATTCCGACGAAGTAACGGGCGGTGAACCGCCTTGGGCACCCGCGGCGGGCGCACTATGATGCTAAGCAGGGTTTTTACCGAGACAGGAAGACACAGCATGATCGCTATTGGAGCGCGTGTGCCGGACGCCACGCTGAATGAGTTCTTTGAGGTCGAAACCGGCGGTTGCGCCCTTGGGCCCAATTCCTTCTCCGCGTTGGAACTCGCGCGTGGCCGCAAGATCGTGGTGTTCGGCCTGCCCGGCGCCTTTACGCCGACCTGTTCCGCCAAGCATGTGCCGGGCTTCGTCGCGCAGGCGGACGCGCTGCGCGCCGCCGGCGTGGACGAGATCTGGTGTGTGTCGGTCAACGACGCCTTTGTCATGGGCGCCTGGGGCCGGGAGCAGCAGACTGGCGGCCGTGTGCGCATGATGGCCGACGGCAGTGCCGAATGGACCCGCCGGCTGGGCCTGGAGCAAGACCTGACCGCACGCGGCATGGGCATACGCTCCAAGCGCTATGCCATGGTGCTTGACGATGGCGTGGTGTCCCATCTGTGGCTTGAAGCGCCCGGCGAGTTCAAGGTCAGCAGCGCCGAAGCCGTGCTGGCTGCGTTGCGCGCGTAATACGCGAGTGTGTCAGCACACGTCACTAAAGTGATTTTTTGTGCATTTATTGTGCTTTATTTCTTCTTGCTAACACACCGAAACAAAGTGACGCAGCGCAGCAAACGAAGCGATGGTAAAATCGTTGTATTAGAAAGTGTATTTGATAGATTTTAATAATAGCTGGGACTGTCATGCTAAAACAGCGCACCATCAAATCCCTGGTCAAGACCGTTGGCATTGGTTTGCACTCGGGCCGTAAAGTGACGCTGACGCTGCGCCCGGCCCCGGTGGATACCGGCATCGTATTCACCCGCGTCGACCTGCCCGAAGCTGTCGAAATCGTCGCGAGCGCGTCAGCCATTGGCGACACGCGCCTGGCGTCGGTCCTGCAGAAAGACGGCGCACGCGTCTCGACCGTGGAGCATTTGATGTCCGCCTGCGCGGGCCTTGGCATCGACAACCTGTATGTGGATGTCGACGCCGAAGAAATCCCCATCATGGACGGCAGTGCCGCGTCTTTCGTCTTCCTGCTGCAGTCGGCCGAGATCGAGCAGCAATCGGCGCCCAAGCGTTTCATCCGCGTGAAGAAAGCCGTGGAAGTGCGCGAAGGCGACAAGCTGGCGCGCCTGGAGCCTTTCTTTGGCTTCAAGCTGGCGTTCACCATCGATTTCCGTCATCCCGCGGTGGACAAGACCGGCCAGACCTTCGCCATCGACTTCGCCGACACCAGCTATGTGCGCGAAATCGCCCGTGCCCGCACCTTCGGCTTCGCCCATGAAGTGGAAGCCCTGCGCGAGATGGGCCTGGCGCGCGGCGGCAGCCTGGACAACGCGATCGTGCTCGACGAGCACCGCATGTTGAACAACGAAGAACTGCGCTACGGCGACGAGTTCGTGCGCCACAAGATCCTGGATGCGATTGGCGACCTGTACGTGGTCGGGCATCCGCTGATTGGCGCGTATATCGCCAACAAGTCCGGGCACGGGCTCAACAACCAGCTGTTGCGCGCGTTGCTGGCCGATCAGGAAGCCTACGAGATGGTGACGTTCGAGCGCGTCGAGGATGCGCCGCTAGCGTTCCTGCCGCAGTTGGCTCCGGCGTTCGCGTAGCGCGGGAAGGGAATTCAGGGCCGCTGCACGGTCCGATGTGAAAGCCGGCCTCCAGGCCGGCTTTTTCACGTTTGGGCGTCGAACAGGCTTGCGCTTCATGTATCAGCGCCCGCCGACGCCTTCACCGATGGTGCGACAACAGCGTATTCAGCGCATCGCGCAACGGCGACGCGGGGAGTTCCTGGGCCAACTGTGTCAGGCTGGACAAGCCGGTCGCCGACATCCGCGCCACCTTGGGCTTCACCACCGGCCCGGTGTCCCAATCGCCCTGCCGCCCGACCTCCGGTTGTACCCTCACCCGGATTGCGGTAAT
The DNA here is from genome assembly GCF_058809705.1 of Cupriavidus sp. MPR-AND1C. Lineage (NCBI taxonomy): Bacteria > Pseudomonadati > Pseudomonadota > Betaproteobacteria > Burkholderiales > Burkholderiaceae > Cupriavidus > Cupriavidus sp. MPR-AND1C. The sequence continues at coordinate 47,643 of NZ_JBXASU010000046.1, forward strand.
CTGCGATCCCCGCTGCTGTAGCCTGGAAAGTAGTGTGGGGACCACTTGTCGGACTCGTGCCGCTGCGGCCCCATGGGCGGCAAGCAACAGCAAAGTTCGCTCCGACTGGCCTTGCCCGATGCCGCGGGCGTCTTGCTTGACGCCGGCTACAGCGATGCCATCCTGCAGTCCGCGTGGCAGGAGCGATAGCACCTCAGCCTCCAGTACCGCCAGTTCCCGTGCCGTCTGCATCAGGGCCGAGACGGGGCCAGCCTTGTCCAGCCAGTCGTTAAGCGGCTTGGCGGCGGGCGTCTGGAGGGCGTAATGGGTAAACATGCGCATGCGCGCATTCTAGCGTGCCGTTCGCGTCAGTGCGGCGGCTTATGCGTCGCGGCTGCCCGGCCTGCGCCGGCCAGGCATGAGAAGGAGTTGCGCCATGCAGATCATCGTGCTTCACCCACGCCTACCGCGTGTTCGCCATTTCACCCTGTCGCGGGGCAAGGTCCTTGCCGGCATCGCATTGCTGTGCCTGGTCGTCGCGCTGTTGTCGTCGGCCCTGACCTGGGTCGTGGCCCGCTCGGGCATCGCAGCGCCGGCCCGGGCACCGGGCGACGACGCCTACCTGCGGGCCAACCTCAATGTGCTCGCGACCCGAGTGGGCGAGATCCAGGCCCGGATGGTGCGGCTGGACGCGCTTGGCGAGCGGGTCTCGGGGCTGGCCGGCATCGCGCCCAAGGAATTCAACTTCCAGCAGCCGCCCGGGCGAGGCGGCCTGGCCGCATCCGCGCAATCGCGCACCTCGAGCCTGCCGGAGTTGCAGCTTGCGCTGGCACGCCTGTCGGACCAGGCCGAGCAGCACGCGGACTATTTCGACGCAGTGGCAAGTACCTTGCTGGATCGCCAGAGCGAGAGCCGCCGTGTCCCGCGCGTGCTGCCGGTGGCTAGCGGCTACGACGCATCCGGCTTTGGCTGGCGCTTCGATCCGTTCACCGGGCGCCGTACCCCGCACGATGGTGTGGATTTTTCGGCACCCACGGGCACCCCGATCGTGGCGGCGGCCGGCGGCGTGGTGGTCGCGGCGGAATGGCATCCGGAATATGGCAACCTGATCGACATCGACCACGGCAACGGCCTGAAGACCCGCTATGCGCACGCGTCCAAGCTGCAGGTGAAGGCCGGCGACCTCGTCAAGCCTGGCCAGCAGATCGCCCTGGTGGGCTCCACCGGGCGCTCCACCGGCGCGCACCTGCATTTCGAGGTGCATGTGGACGGTGTGCCGCAAAACCCGAATCGCTTCCTGGCCATCGCCAAGCCAGCGCCAGCCCAGGTTGCCCAGGCGCCGGACCCCACCGATCGCAATCTCGTCCGTTGAAGAACCGGGGCGTCGCCCCGATGTCGGAAGCATTGGATGCGCGGGTTGTGTCCGGGCCGTCAAGTGGTGGGGGATGCGTGGTGTGGTTTGCGCAGCGTTTCACCTGCCGCTTGGTTCCGGTCGTGACCCGCGCGCGTGATAAACTCGGCGTTTTGCGCCAATCTTCCTATTTCCTCGCGCGGTCCGCCCTGGGCAGCCGGCCAAGCCGGCGGCTAGGCCGCCCTAGTGCGTACCACGGCGGCGTACCACTCGCGTAGGTGAAAGCAATCGATGATCACGGGCCTTCTCAAGAAAGTCTTCGGCAGCCGTAATGAACGGCTGATCAAACAATATGGCAGGACCGTCGCGCAGATCAATGCGCTGGAACCGAAGTTCGAGGCACTTTCGGATGACGACCTGCGTGGCATGACCGAGATTTTCCGGCAGCGCCACGCCGCCGGGGAGTCGCTCGAGGCGTTGCTGCCCGAGGCCTTCGCGGTGTGCCGCGAGGCCAGCAAGCGGATCATGAAGATGCGCCACTTTGACGTCCAGCTGATCGGCGGCATGGTGCTCAACGACAACAAGATCGCTGAAATGCGCACCGGCGAGGGCAAGACCCTTACCGCGACGCTGCCGGTGTACCTCAATGCCATTACCGGCCGCGGTGTGCACGTTGTCACGGTCAACGACTACCTGGCCCAGCGTGACGCCGAGTGGATGGGGCGCCTGTACAACTTCCTCGGCCTGTCGGTCGGCGTGAACCTGTCGCAGATGCCGCACGACCAGAAGGCCGCTGCCTATGCGTCCGACATCACGTACGGCACCAACAACGAGTTCGGTTTCGACTACCTGCGCGACAACATGGTCTACGACCCTGGCCAGCGCGTGCAACGTCCGCTGAACTACGCCATCGTCGACGAGGTGGATTCGATCCTGATCGACGAAGCGCGCACTCCGCTGATCATCTCGGGCCAGGCGGAGAACCAGACCGACCTGTACCAGCGCATGAACGGCGTGCCCAAGCTGCTGGTGCGCCAGATCGGCGAGGAAAAAGCCGACGGCACCGGCGTCGAGAAGCCGGGCGACTATTTCGTCGACGAAAAGGGCCACCAGGTCTACCTGACCGAGGCGGGCCACGAGAAGGCCGAAGAGATCCTGATGCAGCAAGGCCTGATCGGCGAGGGCGAATCGCTCTACGCGCCGCAGAACATCACGCTGATGCATCACCTCTACGCCGCGCTGCGCGCGCAGAGCCTGTTCCATCGCGACCAGCATTATGTGGTGCAGAACGACGAAGTCGTCATCGTCGACGAGTTCACCGGCCGACTGATGACCGGACGGCGCTGGTCCGACGGCCTGCACCAGGCCGTGGAAGCCAAGGAAGGCGTGACGATCCAGCAGGAAAACCAGACGCTGGCGACGATCACCTTCCAGAACTACTTTCGCATGTACGAGAAGCTGTCCGGCATGACCGGCACGGCCGATACGGAAGCCTACGAATTCCAGGAGATCTACGGCCTGGAAGTGGTGGTCATCCCCACCAACCGTGGCGCCCAGCGCAAGGACTTCCAGGACCAGATCTACAAGACCTCGAACGAACGCTACGACGCCGTGGTGCGCGATATCCGCGATTGCTACGAGCGCGGCCAGCCCGTGCTGGTGGGCACCACCTCGATCGAGACCTCGGAATACCTGTCCGGGCTGCTCGACAAGGCCAAGTTGCCGCACCAGGTGCTCAACGCCAAGCAGCACGAGCGCGAAGCCGAGATCGTGGCGCAGGCGGGCCGCCCCAAGATGATCACCATCGCCACCAACATGGCGGGCCGTGGCACCGACATCGTGCTGGGCGGCAACGTGGAGAAGCAGGCTGGCTTCATCGAGGCCGATGAAAGCCTCTCCGAGGCCGACAAGGCTGCGCGCATCGCCCATCTGGAAGGCGAGTGGCAGTCGCTGCACGAGCAGGTCAAGGCCGCTGGCGGCCTGCATATCGTGGGCACCGAGCGCCATGAGTCGCGCCGTATCGACAACCAGCTGCGCGGCCGTGCCGGCCGCCAGGGCGATCCGGGCTCGTCCCGCTTCTACCTGTCGCTGGACGACCAGTTGCTGCGCATCTTTGCCGGCGACCGCGTGCGCGCCATCATGGAGCGCCTGAAGATGCCGGAAGGCGAGCCGATCGAAGCGGGCATCGTCACGCGCTCGATCGAGTCCGCCCAGCGCAAGGTGGAAGGCCGCAACTTCGATATCCGCAAGCAGTTGCTGCAGTACGACGACGTGGCCAACGACCAGCGCAAGGAAATCTACAAGCTGCGCAACGAGGTGCTCGAGTCGCAAGACGTTGGCGAGATGGTGAAGAACCTGCGCCAGAGCGTGCTGGTCGAGATGTTCCGCGACCACGTGCCGGCCGACTCCATGGAAGAGCAGTGGGACATCAAGGGCCTGGAGACCAAGCTGCGCGAGGAATGGTCCCTGGACCTGCCGCTGGCCGCGACCATCGAGGCCGCCCAGAGCATCGAGGACGAGGTGCTGCTGGACAAGATCATGCGTGCCGCCGACGAGCGCTACGATGCCAAGGTCAACCAGGTTGGCCGCGAATCGTTTGCCGGCTTCGAACGTTCGGTAATGCTGCAAAGCATCGACACGCACTGGCGCGAGCACCTGGCCGCGCTGGATCACCTGCGCCAGGGCATCCACCTGCGCGGCTATGCGCAGAAGGATCCCAAGCAGGAATACAAGCGCGAGTCGTTCGAGCTGTTCGCCAGCCTGCTGGACGTGATCAAGGTGGAAGTCACCCGCGTGATCTTCAACGTGCAGATCCAGTCGCCGGAGGAGCTCGAGCAGGCCTCGGAGCAGATCGAGGAAGGCCTGTCGCACCTCGCCAACGTGCAGTACAAGCACGAGGAGTTCGACGAGGCCACGCAGGGCGCGGAGAGCGTGGGCAGCAGCGCACCCGAGCGCGCCGGCATTGCCTACGCCGCTGCGGCGCAAGCCGCGGACATGGCCAAGGTGGGGCGCAACGATCCCTGCCCATGCGGCTCCGGCAAGAAGTTCAAGCAGTGCCACGGCAAGCTCAGCTAAGCCGCGCACCGTGAAGTCAGCAAACATGCCCGCGCAAGCGGGCATGTTCGTCAGGGGCGGTGCATTCAGTTGAGAGCGCAGCCGTCTGGCACGAGCAAAACCAGCAACGTCGAACGCATAGAGGAACGCACATGGCCGTCAACCTGCCCCTGCCGCTGGCAGAAAACCTGAAACCTGTCGCCGGCGTCGAGCTCGGCTGGGCCGAAGCGGGTGTCCGCAAGGCCAACCGCAAGGACGTGCTGGTGGTGCGCGTTGCCCAAGGCAGCACCGTGGCGGGCGTGTTCACCCGCAACCGCTTCTGCGCCGCACCGGTGCAGGTCTGCCGCGAACACCTGGCCGCCGGCAAGGGCATCCGCGCGATCGTGGTCAACACCGGCAATGCCAATGCCGGCACCGGCGAGCCGGGCCTGGCCAATGCGCGCGCCACCTGCGATGCGCTGGCCGCGCAGCTCGGCATTGCACCCGAGCAAGTGCTACCGTTCTCGACCGGCGTGATTCTCGAGCCGCTGCCGGTGGACCGCATCACCGCCGCGTTGCCCGCCGCCATCGCCAATGCCAAGCCCGACAACTGGCTGGCCGCGGCGGAGTCGATCATGACCACCGACACCCAGCCCAAGGCCGCCTCGCGCACCGTGCAGATCGGCGGCAAGACCGTGACGCTGTCCGGCATCAGCAAGGGTGCGGGCATGATCCGTCCCAATATGGCCACCATGCTCGGCTTCGTCGCCACCGATGCCACCGTGTCGCAGGATGTGCTGCAGGCGCTGGTGTCGTACGCGGCGGATCACTCCTTCAACAGCATCACCATCGATGGCGACACGTCGACCAATGACTCCTTCGTGCTGATCGCTAGCGGCAAGGCCGGCGCGCCGGCCATCGAGCGTGCCGAGGGTGCGGATTTCGAGGCCCTGCGTGCCGCGCTGACCGACCTGTCGCAGGAACTGGCGCAGATGATCGTGCGCGATGGCGAAGGTGCCACCAAGCTGATGACCATCCAGGTCGAGGGCGGCAAGGACGTGGCCGAATGCCGCCTGATCGCCTACGCGGTGGCGCATTCGCCGCTGGTCAAGACCGCCTTCTACGCCTCGGACCCCAACCTGGGCCGCATCCTGGCCGCGGTGGGCTATGCCGGCGTGGACGATCTCGACGTGGAGCGTGTCAATTTGTGGCTGGACGATGTCCTGGTCGCGCGCGACGGTGGCCGCAACCCCGAGTATCGTGAGGAAGACGGCCAGCGTGTGATGAAGCAGGCCGAAATCACCGTGCGCATCGCGCTGGGCCGTGGCGATGCCGCCGCCACGGTCTGGACCTGCGACCTGTCGCACGACTACGTTTCGATCAACGCGGACTATCGTTCGTAAGCACCGGCCAGGCACGCAATGCGTGCCGCTCCCGCCAGCGCGGGCACGGCACGCCAGCCCCTCGCTCCCCTGCCAACGATCCGCTTTTCCCCCAAGCCGCCATGTCAGACCTTGCTGCCCGCCTCAATAGTTTCCTCGCCCGCCTTGAACAATGGCTTCCGCCCCAGCTGACCGACGCTGACTGGGAGCAGGCCGTCGCCTTCCGCTGGCGCAAGCGGCAGAGCCTGTTCGGCAACATCGGCTACCTGCAGGCGATCCGCCAGCTGCCGCCGATCCATCTCGACGACCTGAAGAACATCGAGCGGCAGAAGGATGCCATCGTGGCCAATACGCGCCAGTTCGTGCAGCACTTGCCGGCCAACAACGTGTTGCTGACGGGCGCGCGCGGCACCGGCAAGTCCTCGCTGATCAAGGCCTGCCTCAATGCCTTCGTCAAGGACGGCCTGCGCCTGGTGGAAGTGGACAAGGATGACCTGGGCGACCTCGGCGATATCGTCGAGCAGTTGTCGGGGCGTCCCGAGCGTTTTGCCATTTTCTGCGACGACCTGTCGTTCGAAGAAGGCGAGTCGGGCTACAAGTCGCTGAAGTCGGCGCTGGACGGCTCGGTGGCCGCGCAGTCGGACAATGTGCTGATCTACGCCACCTCCAACCGCCGCCATCTGCTGCCCGAGTACATGAAGGACAACGAGACCTACCGGCACACCGACGATGGCGAGATCCATCCCGGCGAAGTGGTGGAGGAAAAGATCTCGCTGTCCGAGCGCTTCGGGCTGTGGCTGTCGTTCTACCCGCCCAAGCAGGACGAGTACCTGGCCATCGTCGGCCACTGGCTCGGGCACTTTGGCTGCAGCGCCGAAGACATCGCCGCCGCGCGTGGCGATGCGCTGGTGTGGGCGCTGGAGCGCGGCTCGCGCTCGGGGCGGGTGGCCTGGCAGTTCGCCCGAGATTGGGGCGGCAAGCATGGCAAGCCTTACATGGCCTCGGCGCAGGACGGCCAGGCATGAGCGAGGCATCGCAGGTGACCGATGCGGCGGCGCCGGTGCGTAAGGTGACCGAGGTCGCCGTTGGCGTGCTGGTGCGGCCCGACGGGCGCTTCCTGCTGGCCCAGCGGCCGGCGGGCAAGCCCTATGAAGGCTACTGGGAGTTCCCGGGCGGCAAGCTGGAGCCGGGCGAATCGGTGGAAGAGGCGCTGGCGCGCGAGCTGCATGAGGAGCTCGGCATCGAGGTGGGCGCCAGCGTGCGCTGGCATGTGCTGGAGCATGATTACCCGCATGCCTATGTGCGCCTGCATTTCTGCAAGGTCACTGCGTGGACGGGCGAGCTGGTCGGCCGCGAGGGCCAGGCCTTCTCGTGGCAATCGGCGCCGGTGGATGTAGGCCCCTTGCTGCCCGCTACCATCCCCGTGGTGGACTGGCTGGCTGCCGAGAGCGGTAGCGCCTGAACTGCCTGAAGCGTCGCGGCCGCAACGGTCGCGCGGTGCTTAGTCCTCGTCTTGCTCGTCCGGCGAGGGTTCCTCGCCGGGTTTGCCGCCAATCACGTATTTTTCGGACGCCCACGCGCCCAGGTCGATCTGCTTGCAGCGGTTCGAGCAGAAGGGACGGAATTTACTCTCGGGTACCCAGGCCACGTCCGTGCCGCAGGTGGGGCATTTGACTACGGTTGTCATTGCTTCAGAAATTGCAGAGCTTGAGCAGGAAGGGGATGTCGGCGTCGACCGAACGGGGACGCAGATCGCCATCCTGCTGCGTGAAACGGACCCACAGCATGTACTTGTTGGCGCTCATCTCGGGGATGAAGGCCAGCAGCGATTCATCCAGCAGCACCTGCATCAGCTGGTAGCTGCGACCGGACAGCATCTGCTGGTAACTGCCGCCGGTGGCGATGACCTTGCCGCTCTGGCCGGACTCGCGCAGCAGGCGCAACACGGTGTTGGTGCCAAGGCGCAGCGGCACCAGCGGGCGCACCCACTTGAGGATGTCCGCGCGGCGGTCTTCGACGGGGCGGTGCTGCCAGGCGTAGTAGGCCGGCAGGTCGAACTCGCAGGTGCCGCCCGGGATGATGGCGCGGCTGCGGATGCTGGTCAGCCACTCGTTATCGGTCAGCAACTGGCCGGCCTTGCCAACCGTCTGGTTGAGCTGGGCCATGGCCTGCTCGATCTCGCTGATGACGCCATCCAGCGCGCCCTGGTCGATCTGCGGATTGGCGCGCAGCGCGGCAAGCGCCTGGCGCTGGCGTTCCAGTTCCTTGAGCAGGTCGGTCTTCAGGTCCGCGCGGCCGGCGACGTCGATGATCTCGAACAGCGTTGTCAACGCCACGTGATGCTGCAGGGCGTGATCCTGGCCGAGAAAATAATCCAGCCGATCGAACAGGTCTTCCAGGCGCAGGAGAGTCCTGATGCGTTCGTTAAAAGGATATTCGTACAGAATCAATGGGTGTATCCGTGCAACATGGCGGGTTGGCGGGTGGGCAATCTGACCCGGGCGGCATTGCCGGAGCGGCGAGGCTCACGGTGTATCCGGGCCCGCGCGATGTGAATCGGCCTGGGCCCGCAACATCGGCAGTATGCGGCCATTTCCCTCGTGATTCCAGCGCATTCTATGCGAGACCGCCAAACAGGACAATGAAACAGCCGACTTGGGGTGTCGCATGCAGCACCACACAAGGATGCTGCCAGTCACCCTGCCTGTGACTGCCTAGGCGCCAGCCAGGGTGCGGTACATCTGGTCCAGGCGATCCACCTGGGCGGGCAGGGCTTCCGGCGGGCCCTCGTTGTCGACCACATCATCTGCGGCGGCCAGGCGTTCGCTGCGCCTGGCCTGCCTGGCCATGATGGCCTCGACCTGGCCCTGGGAAAAACCGTTGCGCGCCATGACCCGTGCAACTTGCGTGGCCTCGCTGCAATCCACCACCAGCACCCGGTCCACCCGTGCACGCCATGAGCCCGACTCGACCAGCAGCGGGACCACGTAGATCAGGTAAGGATGCAGTCCGCCAGCGCGGATCGCGGCGGCGCGCGCCTCGGTCAACTGGCGGATCAGGGGGTGGGTGATGCCCTCCAGCCGGGCCTTGGCCGCCGGGTCCGAGAACACCAGCTCGCGCATGGCATTGCGGTCCATGGCGCCGTCGGCGCGCAGGCAGGCGGGGCCAAAGGCTTCCAGCAGGGCAGGGATGGCCAGCCCGCCCGGCGCGGTGATCTCGTGCGCGAGCAGGTCGGTATCGATCAGGGCGGCGCCGCGCGCGGCAAAAAGGTCCGCCACGCGGGTCTTGCCAGAGCCGATGCCTCCGGTCAGTCCGATTTGCAGCATGTAGGTCTCGAAGCTCGCTGTGGGTGTGATAGGGGCTGCCTTGCGGCGGCCGGCGCCCGTTCAGCCCACAATGCCCAGCGGCAGCACGTTGGGCCCAAAGAACAGCACAAGCAGCCCGGCTCCGGCGATATAAGGGCCGAAGGCGAAGTGCGTATCGCGATCCTGACGGCGCAGCGCGATATTGGCAAGCGCGAAAACCAGCCCCACCACGGAGGAGAGCAGCACCAGCGCCGGCAGGGCCTGCCAGCCGAACCAGGCGCCCAGCGCGCCCATCAGCTTGAAGTCGCCATAGCCCATGCCTTCCTTGCCCCGCACCAGCTTGAAGATCCAGTACACCGTCCACAGCAGCAGGTAGCCGGCGGCCGCGCCGATCACGGCATCCGCCAGCGGTGCGAACAGCCCGCCGAGATTGAGCAGCAGGCCCAGCCATACCAGCGGCAGCGTGATCTGGTCGGGCAGTAGCTGCGTGTCGGCGTCGATCAGGGTGAGGGCGATCAGGGCCCAGATCAGGGCGATGGCAGCGAGAGCCTGCCAGGTCGGGCCGAAGTGCGCGGTGGCCAGCGCGGTGAGCAGCGCGGTGCCCGCCTCCACCAGGGGATAGCGCGCGCCGATGGGCGCGGCGCACGATGAGCAGCGCCCGCGCAGGAACAGGTAGCTCAGTACCGGAATGTTCTCCAGGGCGCCAATGGCGTGTCCGCAGTGTGGGCACGCCGAGCGCGGCACCATCAGGTTGTAGGGCTCGGGGTGGGGGATCGGGTCGTCGCGCAGCGACGCGATATAGTTGGCTTCGTCATGCTCCATCATGCGCGGCAGGCGGTGCACCACCACGTTGAGGAAGCTGCCGACCAGCAAGCCGATCAGCGCGGCGGCGGCGACCAGGAACCAGGGCGGCAGCGCCGCCAGCTCGGCAATGGTCTGCGCGGGGGCAGCCAGTGAAGAAATCGCGCCACTGGCGCCATCCGCGGAAAACAGCCACATGCCTTACACCACCTGTCCCAGTTTGAAGATCGGAAGATACATTGCCACCACCATGCCGCCAATCAGCACGCCCAGGATCACGATGATCAGCGGCTCGATCAGGCTGGAGATGGCGGCGACAGCGTCATCGACCTCGCGCTCGTAGAACTCCGCCACCTTCAGCAGCATGTTATCCAGCGCGCCGGATTCCTCGCCGATCTGCGTCATCTGCAACACCATGCTATCGAAGACATGGGTTGCCTGCATGGCGTTGGTCAGGCTGGTACCGATGCGCACCGATTGCTCGATTTCCTTGGTGGCGTCGTAGTAGACCCAGTTGCCGGCGGCGCCGGCGACCGACTCCATCGATTCCACCAGCGGCGTGCCGGCGGCGAACATGGTGGCAAGCGTGCGAGTCCAGCGGGCGATCACCGCTTTGCGGAACAGCGAGCCGAAGATCGGCAGCTTGAGCAACAGGCGGTCACTGGCGCGCTGGACCTTCTCCGAGCGTTTTAGCCCGCGTATGTACATCGTGATGCCGATGATCGGCGCGCCGATGATCAGGTACCAATTGTCGACGAAGAAGTCCGACATGGCGATCACTACCAGGGTCGGCGCCGGCAGGTTGGCGCCGAAGCTGGAGAACACGCCCTTGAACGCCGGGATCACGAAGATCATCAGGATGACCGTCACCGCGAAGGCCACGCTCAGCACGGCGATCGGGTAGATCATGGCTGACTTGATCTGGCTCTTCAGCGCGATGGTCTTTTCCATATAGAGCGACAAGCGCTCCAGCAGGGCGTCCAGGATACCGCCCTGCTCGCCGGCATCGATCAGGTTGCAGTAAAGCGTGTCGAAGTAGCGCGGATGGCGGCGGAAGGCCTGCGCCATGCTGCTGCCGGATTCGATGTCAAAGCGGATCTCGGACAGCAACTGGGTGAAGTTGGGGTTGGCATGCCCGCGCGCGATGATGTCGATCGATTGCAGCAACGGGATGCCCGCCTTGAGCATGGTGGACAGCTGGCGCGTGAAGTACGCGATGTCCTTCTGGGTGATCTTCTTCCCGCGCGCGGCCCGCCGCTTTTTCAGCTTGACGACCGTCAGCCCCTGCTTTCGCAGCGTGGCATTGACCTCGGCCTGACTCTCCGCGCGCAGCTCGCCCGAGAACGCCTTGCCCTTGCGGTCCTTGCCTTCCCACTCGAACAGGTACTGCGTGGGTGCCTTGCGCCCTGGTTTCCCCGTGGGCGCGGCCGCCTTGCGAGCGGCTGCGGCCGGTGCGCGTGTCGCCATGATTGACCCCTAATGACATCTTTTGTTGTTTTACATATTTGTTGTGGCCAGCACTTCTTCGAGCGAGGTGAGACCCTGCTTCACCTTGGCCAGGCCAGCTTCGCGCAACGATAGCACGCCATCTTTACGCGCTTGTTCGGCGATTTCCAGCGCCGTGCCATGCGCGAGGATGATCTGCTGCATCGGCTCGGTGATCGGCATCACCTGGTAGATGCCGCAGCGGCCCTTGTAGCCGCTGCCGTTGCAGCGCTCGCACCCGACCGGGTGGTAAGGCTGCCAGCTGCCGTCGAGGTCCTCGTCCTGGAAGCCGGCGTCGGCCAGCACCTCGCGCGCCAGCTCGCCGGGGCGCTTGCAGGTGCACAGCCGCCGCGCAAGCCGCTGCGCGGTGATCATCAGCACGCTCGACGCGATATTGAACGGCGCGACACCCATGTTCATCAGGCGCGTGAGCGTGGTCGGCGCGTCGTTGGTGTGCAGCGTCGAGAACACCAGGTGGCCAGTCTGTGCAGCCTTGATCGAGATGTCGGCGGTCTCCAGGTCGCGGATTTCGCCGACCATGATGATGTCGGGATCCTGGCGCAGGAAGGAGCGCAGCGCGGCGGAGAAAGTCAGGCCGGCTTTTTCGTTGACGTTGACCTGGTTGATGCCGGGCAACTGGATTTCCGCCGGATCCTCGGCGGTCGAGATATTGATGTCGCCCTGGTTCAGCCGGTTCAGGAAGGTGTACAGCGACACCGTCTTGCCGCTGCCGGTGGGGCCGGTCACCAGCACCATGCCGTAGGGGCGCTTGATCACGTCCAGCAGCAGCGCCTTTTGCGCCGGCTCGTAGCCGAGCTGGTCGATGTCGAGCTTGTCGGACGATGACTCCAGGATCCGGATCACGATCTTCTCGCCGAACAGCGTCGGCAGCGTGGAGACGCGGAAGTCGATCGCCTTCTCCACGGTTTCCTTGGGCTCCTTGCTGTCCTTGCCGTCTTTGTCGCCGCCCTTTTCCTTGGGCAGCGCGATCAGCAGCTTCATGCGGCCATCTTGCGGCACGCGCTTTTCCGAGATGTCCAGGCGCGACAGCACCTTGATCCGGGTGGAGATCTTGTCGCGGATGTCCACTGGCGGCCGTGCCACTTCCTGCAACACGCCATCCACCCGGAAGCGGATGCGGTAGAAGGTCTCGAACGGCTCGAAGTGAAGATCGGAGGCGCCGCGATGGAAGGCTTCCGTCAGCAGCTTGTGCAGGAAGCGAACCACTGGCGCGTCGTCGATGTCGGCCGCGGTCTTGTTGCGCAGCGCCCCGGCGGACGCCACCGGGTCGTAGTCGATCATCTTGCGCTCGACATGGCCGGGACCGATCGACTTGATCGAGCCGCTGCTGTCGTCGGAAGCCGAGCGCACATATTGCATCAGCTTGTCGTGCTCGACCACGACGGGTTCCACCGGCACGTTGTATTTCTGCTTGATGGCGTCCAGCCCGGCCTGGTTGCCCGGGTCGGACAACGCCAGCACCAGGCGGTTCTCGCGCCGGCCCAGTGGCAGCAGGCGGTGCGCGTGGAACTCGCGATTGCCCGCCAGCGCCGGCGGCACCTTGTTGAGGTTGTACTGATTCAGATCGATCAGCGGCAGCTGATACTTATCAGCCGCGAAGATCGCCACATCATGTGCAGTCATGGTGCCGCTGGCAATGATCTCGTCGATCAGCTGCGACTTTTTTTCTCGTGCCGACTGTTCAAGCTGGGCGAGCAGGGCCGGCGCGATACGCCGGCTCTGTGCAAGAGCTAGACCAAGTGTCATGGCAAAAAACGATTGGCCGCAAGCAGCCGAGGACCCCGAATCGGGGCAGTTTGCCGCCGGGGTCACTTTTTGTAAAGGCGCACCGGATGGGGTGTTGCCGTTTGCACGACACGGGCGCAACCCTACTTGCGCGGGGGGATGGGGAAGGGG
>NZ_JBXASU010000047.1:0-60595 GCF_058809705.1 Cupriavidus sp. MPR-AND1C
CAGGCTCTCCCTTGAAACCCCCCAGTACGAAAGTACTGGGGGGTTTTGCTTTTGTGCGATCGAAATAGCGATCGAAAATAGCGGCGGAAATGGCGATGAATTGCCGATGCCGAGATGGAGATATCCGGCTCATTCGTGATGAAAAAGGCCGGCAAGCGCCGGCCTTTTTCCATCCATGCGTAATCGCCGCTGACCATTGTCAACGGCGATAGCATTTCCGTTACCGCACTGTACCAACAATACGCACGAACTTCTGCGTGTCGTCCGCAGTCGTGGATCGGATTTCGACAGTGCGCTGGTCGCCCGCCAGGCCAAATGCCGGGAACACGGCGGTGCTGCAGGACGTCAGCGCGCTGGATGCCGAATTGGTTGCACTGACCGTATCGCTGCGAGCGGACCGCGCGACAGGCAATCCCTGAATCAGCACGCGCTCCGGCAGTGGCACCGCACTCTGCAGGGCGCCAAACGCCAGGGCGCGGTCGACAGGCTCTGCGTTCTGCGTCCAGCTGATCTGCGTGCCGGACTGCGCCGCAGTTTTGCTGCCTCCCGTGGTGACAAAGTCCAGGCTGCCTGCGCCGATGCTGTTCCAGGTCTGCCGCGCCAGTACCGACGGCGTGAGCACGCTGCCCGACGTAGTCACGTAGAACGAATCGTCAGCCGCTGCCAGGCTGGTTTTGTAGCTGGTGTCGAGGTTGCGGTTCCACACCTCGAACTTGTAGCGGCCATAGGCCGGAAGGTTCTCGATGGCGGAGTCCGACAGGGCTGCAGGCAGGTACGTGTTGCCGCCGCTGGATAGCCCGCCCCACTTCACTGCCTGGTTGCTATCGATTGCCGTGGCCGCCAGGACCACAGTGCTGCTCGATTGCCCGCTGTTGCCGATGATCTGGTTGGGCATCACAGGATCGTCTGTGGCGTAGGTCAGCGATCCGGCCAGATTTTGTACTACCAGATTGCTGTAGCTGCCGCAAACGCGCGAGCGCGAGAGGGTAATGCCCGCAGCCGGCAATCCCGGGCCCGTCACCCGTACCAGTTGCACATTCGTACCTGCGCCCCGGGCGGGGTTGAACAGAAAACGTAGCGAACTCTCATAGCGCGATACGATTCCCTGCGCCGATAGCGGATTCAACTCGGTGACCTTGCTGATTCGCCGCGTGACCGCAGCTTCGTAGCTGCGCTGGTTGCCCGTCAACTGCCAGCCGGCGGGCGCGCGATTGGTGACAATGCGTGTGATGTGGTCGGTGGACTTGTCGGCGCGAATGAAGGGCAGGCGTACCAGCGCGGTTGCCTGGTTCTGCGCATTGGTCGAATTGAACAGGACAACTGGCGCCTCGAACTTCGCGCCCTTCATGTCGCTCGCAGCCAGCAGGGCGAACAGGTCGTCGCGAGCGGTGTAGCTGTTGTTCAGGTAATCGCTCGACAATGCGGTGCTGCAAGCGCCAAGCACGCTGGTGCCATCCGCGCGGGCGGTGGGGTCCAGCGCAAAGCAGGCCTGAAGGGCCGCGCGGATGCCTTCAAACGTTGCTGCATTGGTCTTGACTTCGGGCTTGGGCAATGCGGGCGGAGGCGATGCCAGCGAGTCCGCCGTCAGGATGACTTCGTGCGCGGCATTGTTGCCGGTGATCACGGAGCCGGTGCTCGTCAGCTTTGCGCCGCTCGTTGTCAGCGTGACCCGGATGACGTCGAGAACGCTATCGGCGCCTTCCCCCTGCTTGCTGAGCGGCGTGGATATCGGATCGAAGACGGCGGGGTCCAGCCCCGCATCGCGCGTGACATTGGCAAGCACGGAGCGCAGCAAGCTGACGACTTGCTGCACCTGGGCACTGCTTGCCTTGCTGCCAAGCACCGACGATTTCGTCAGGTCCAGGGGGTTGCCACCAACCAGCAGCGCTGCCACGGCGGTCGTCAGCGGCGTCACGTTGACGGTGGCGGAGCCATTGGTTGGCTTGGTCGCCAGCACCGAGACATAGGTCAGCTGGTCGCCGCCGCTGCTGCCCGTTGCGACAACTGCAAACGGTGCGCGGAAAGCGGTGACATCGAATTCAAAATGGCCACTGCCATCCGCCGTGTTGCTGCCCACGACTTTTCCGTCGGCGTCATAGACGGTGACCAGGGCATTGGCCATAAAGGCGCCGCTGGCTGCCGTGCCTTGCAGCGTTACCTTGCCGGCCTGGCTCGCCGCCGTGCTGCCGTCTCCGCCTCCGCCTCCGCCACACGCACTCAATACGGCAAGCGTGATCGCTGCAACTGCGGGCGTGAACAGGGTGCGGCGATTCATCCCCGACCTGGATTCCCCTCTAATATTCATTGGTTTTCCCTTTCATTATTATCTGTAGATACAGCGGGTTTTCGCGTCCCTGACCACGCTGGGCATGCAGGTTACAGGAAGAGATGTAGGCGGCACTCCCCCCGGTGGTGGGGTTATTTGGCAATTTTGCAAAAAATGACAATTGGCACTTTGTGTCGGGGATACAGCGGTGCTCATGCGAATGAAGAACCCTGCGCGTGCTAGGATCCAGCGAGATTTCGACGAGAAGCATGCAGGGGAGCCAGGACTCAGATGGAAAGCGGCATCACAGAGTACAAAGGGTATGTAGTCCACGTCTTCTGCAAGACGATCAAGGACGGTTTGCACATCGCGTCATGCGCGATCTGGGAGGATGGGGCGGTAGTGCAGGATTCCAAATCCATTGGCCGTAATCACGCCACGGCAGCCGATGCAAAAACCGCGGCTTACGAGTGGGCGAAGCAGTGGATCGATGGAAATGGCTGAGTGGCGCTGACGCGGCTGGGTGCACTCGCGAGCGTACATGGAGCGGCAGTCGCCGCACGCCAAAAGAATGGGCGCTAGCACTTTTCAGTTCTTTTTGTATTAGGGCTATCCAGATGCCGCCAATCCGCGTATATTCTCATTCGCGGGGTGGAGCAGTTGGCAGCTCGTCGGGCTCATAACCCGAAGGTCGCAGGTTCAAGTCCTGCCCCCGCAACCAAATTCCAAAAGCCCGTCCGGTTCAAGCCGCACGGGCTTTTTGCTTTGTCGCCCTGCAGTTGTGCGCTAGGCGAAATCACCCGGTGGGTCGTGCGGGATGGTCCACTTGACCGGCTTTTCTTCCGTGGCCGGTGGCGGCTTCTGCGATCGCGAAGGGGGTTGGGGCGCAATCTGAGACAGGAGTTGATCGGACGATACATTGACGGTTTCCTCATTACCGTCTTCTGACCAATACCTGAGCGTCACTGACATGTTCCTCTCCGGTAAGTGACTCAAGGAACCCCACCTGCCAGTCGCGCAGGAGGGGGCCAACTCTCACCTTAGGACCATTTCGCGCGCTTGCCTGTCGTCAATGGCAATGGCAATGGCGATGGCAATGGCAATGGCGATGGCGATGGCGATGGCAATGGCGATGGCGATGGCATGCGCAGGCGGCGCCCGGAATGGACAAAGCCGCACGCCAGGACGGCATGCGGCTTTGTGGTGCGAGCCGTCTTTCAGACCGGCTGGCGCCAAGGCTTCAACAGATCACCTAATCACCCGATCACCAGTTCGAGTCGCTCTTGGGCGGCCCGAAGGACTCTTCCTTGCGCGGTGCGGCCTTCTTCCTGGGCTTGGTATCAGCCGCCGGCGGCGCCGGCGGAATTTCCGCGCGCAGCTGCAGGGAGCCAGCCGGCACATCGTCGAGCTTTACCTTGACGTCTTCCAGATGCCCGTACGACAAGGAGGGCGTGACCCGGTCCACCACCACGGTGCAGCACTCCTGCTCGGTGCGTCCGAGCGAGCGGCCGGTCTGCGGATCGCGCAGCTCGTTGCCCAGCATGACGACCTGATAGGCCGTGCCGCTGCTCACCGACTGGCCACCCTGGCTCAGCACTACGTTGTGGCCATCGCGGGAGGCTACGCTGACCGGGTAGAGGCGCACCAGGATGTCGGCTACCACCTTGGAGACGACGGCGCTTTCCATGGCTTGCACGCGCTCGCGTGCCGCGCGTCCGGCGTCGCCCTTGGCGGTGTTGCTGAACAGGACTTCGCTGGTGGTCACGTTGACGAACTTTTGCGAGACCGACCACTGCCCTGGCGCGCTGCCCTCACCATCCGCATTGGCGCGGCGTCCCGGCTCAAATGCATTGACACGGCCAAACCAGATCAGGTCCGCACCGAGTCCCTGGCCGAGCTTGGCGAACTGGTCCGCCGAAGTCTGGCCGTTCGAGATGCGATCCATTTCGTCACCGAGTTCCGGCGCGAAATCGCGCTCCAGCACGGTAAAGCGTCCGCTCTGCGTCAGCGCGTCCATAATGCGCTGGCGCAGCTCGGCGGCGATGCGCACGGTGTCGCCGCCGGCGCGGCTGTCCACGCGTAGCGGCGCAATGGCGATGCGCAGCTTGCCCTGGTCCGCCGGCGCCTTGTACTTGGCCACATTGGCTTCGATGGTGGCCTTGATCATGCGCTCGGTCAGGCCGGGCTCGCTGATTTCGATCACCTTGAAGTTGCTGATGGCGCCACGGCTGCTCTGGCTCACCAGCTCCGCGAAGCCGGCCGAGCTCAGCGTGAGCGGATCGCGTCCCACGGCCAGGCCCAGCACCGACTTGAACTGCGTCGACGACTGCTCGATGGTCATGCCATTGACCTGCATGACGGCCTGGCGCAGTGCCTGGTCGATGGCTTCGGCCGGCGTATGGCCAAGCCCGGTGGTGGTGACCCGCACCGTTTCGACCTGGCCGACGTCGGGTGCGCCACTGCCGCTCGCCACCGGCGCGGAAGCGCCGGCGGATGCGGCGGCGGGTGGCGTCTCTGCGTCACGGCCTTTGCAGCCAGCCACCGACACCGTCAATGCGAGGCCGCACACGGCCAGCGCACGATGCCATTTCATGGGGAGTGTTCCGCTCTTGTTCACGATGGCAACAGGCTTAGAACTTGGCCGAGAGTGCCGCGGTGGCATCCTTCGGCACGGGGATTTCGTTGCTCTTCGCGTAGGCGGTGGCAGCCTGCAGCGTGCTGCCCAGGCGGGTCACGTGGCCCGGTGCTTCGCTAGCGATGTAGGTGCCGGTCGACAGCTTGTTGGTCAGCGTCAGCTTTTCCATCACCGATGCGCTGGTGAGTTGCGACTGCGCGGCATCCTTGAAGGCGATCAGGCTGGGACGCAGGCCCACATAGCGCAGCACGCCCAGGCCAAGGTGCTTCATGCCTTCGGCGTACGATTGCTTGCCGGCGGCGTCGATCTTGGTGTTCGAGTCTTTCAGCTTGGCTTCGATGGCGGACGAGGCTTCGCTCTGCAGCTTGTCGGAGTCTTCCAGGTTGCCCTTGGTGGCGCCGTCGGTCAGCGCATCAGCCGTCGCCTTTGCCTTGGCCGACAGTTCCTTCAGGCCAACGGCGTCCGCCAGGTAGGACTGGGCCACCAGCACTTCGCGGCCGGCAGCCACGTAGGCCTTGGACAACTGATCTTGCGCGCCGCTTGCATCGGCGGTGGCGCCGCTGCTGGACGAGGAGGAACCACCTGTCAGGCTGCCCAGCGAGGGCAGGGCGTGGGCCTGGCCAGCGGCCAGCAGGGACAGTGCAGCGATCGAGATGACTTTCTTCAACATGTTTGTTCTCCAGGGAAAGCAAAGGGGGAGGGCGGCCGGCCGTACGGTACCGTGACGCGCTTGCGCCGGCCTGGGGGGCAATCAGCGGACCTTGGCGTTGTTCAGTTGTGCCGCCAGCTCGCGTGCGGCCGAATCGGCCGCGCGCTTGAGCGCGTTGGTCTGTGCCACGCTGGCATCCGGGCCGGTGCCGGCATACTGGACCGGGCCGACCGACGACACCGTGCGCGGGAAACGCGTGGTCACGTCAAGCAGCTTGGCCGTTACTGTCACGTACACGCGGGTCAGGCCGGTGACCGGGTCGCTGTCCTGCATGCCGATGTCGAGCGTGCCGAGCGCCAGGTAAGGGACCTGTGCGGTCTGCAGGCCCAGCACGGCCTCTCGCATGGTGGCGGGCTGCAGGTCGTTGCCGCTCTTGTAGTCGTTTTCCAGCGCGCTGATGCGCAGGTGGCCACCCGAGGAGGGTTCGACATAGGCGGCTTCCACCACCTGGAAGCCCGACTGCGCGAACACACCGGTGAACACTGAGTTCAGGTTGCCAGACGGCACCAGGCGCCAGCTCACGTCATCCGCCTTGCGGGTGCGGCTGCCGCCAGTTTCGACGGAGACGGAGGCATTAGCCGAATAGCTGTTGCGGGTCGACTTCTCGTTGACGTTTTCTTTCACGTCCGCGCGCTTGTAGACACGCGTGTCGAAGGACTTGACGGAGTCCTGCTGGCGCGCCACGAACAGGAAGGTCAGCGGGGATTTCTGCGCGTCCGAGGCGGTGGCCACAGCCGCGCCGCCCTTGACCGCGTTACGCAGCTTGGCGACGTTGATGTCGACGCGGACCACTACCGAATACTGGTTTGCGTCCTTCTTGTCTTCCTCGCTGATGATGGTCGCGCCCAGCACGAACTTGTCGAGGTTGGCCGCGACCTTGTCGCGGATGCTGTCGAAATTCTCGGCTTGCGACTCACCGCTCTCAGCGTAGTAGCGCTCGATGGCGTTGACCTGCGCGGTCTTGAAGGCGCGGTCCTTGTCCTCGGCGCTGGCCTTGCTCGAGAACACCGAGCTGTCGTACTTCACGTTTGCCATGCCCTTGGATGACACTACTTGTGCCGACGCCAGGCTGCACGCGAACAAAAACAGCCAACAGAGCTGACGGATTACTTGCATGACTTGACCACTCCTCTTGTGACATCTACTTGTTTACTAACGTTATCGCCCGACGAAGCCGCAGCCAGCCAGTCGCTGTCCTGGCCGCCCAGCGAACTGGACAGCTTGGTGAACAGGCCTCGCAGGGAATCCGCGTAAGCCGGGAAATCATCGATCTCTGACTGCGTGACGGGGACGGCTTTCACTTCGCCGTTCTTGAAATCGGCGTCAAGGTACTGCTTGCCGGACATCGGCTCGCCCAGCTTGACGTGGCTGTACACCGCATAGATGTAGCTGGTGCCGGCCGCGGAGCTGCCGTACTCGACCCGCTTGAAGCCCTTCAGGTCCACCTGAATGGTGTAGTCGGGCTCAGGCAGCTTGAGGTTGAAGACCTCGCCGTCGGCGAAGCGCATCGCCATCGCATTGCCAATGGCATAGCCTTTGGTGAATGGCAGGATCGGCACGCCAGCCTTATCCAGCAGGGCTTCGCCGAACATGTCGGCGAGCCAGCCTTCGGCCACGCCGGAGCCCGTCTTCAGGCCTTCGGGCAACTGGGCCAACGCTTCAGGCGCCACGTTGACTTGCGATACCTGCAGGTAGCGTGTGCCCGATGATGGCAGCTTCGCGCCCGACAGGACCTGAGCGTAACGATCGAACAGGCCCGGCTTGTCGCCGCCGAGCAGCAGGCGCTTGACGCGGTCACGCTTCTCGCGCTCGCTGGGCTGATGGTCGAGCACGTCGAGGTAGGTCACATTGATCGGGTAGGCGCGCAGCACCGTCATGGCCTTGAAGTCGAACACCAGGGCCTGGCCGCGCACGTTGGCCAGCACCTTGTACAGGCGGCCGAAGCGCTCGGACGAGATCGTCTCGCTGGTCACCACCAATGCGGTAGCGAGAGCCTGGTCGCTATGCTTCAGGCTGGCCATGCCGTCGCTGGACAGCGAGAAATTGGCGGGCGGGCGCGCGGCCAGGGACCGGCTGATGGCCTTGTTCGGCGCGCCGCCGGAGGCGGTCAGCTCGGCCTCGACCTGTCGCGTGACCGGGAAGCGGGCCGCGATCTGCTGAGCGTCGCCGGCATAGGCAAAGCCGGCAAAGGCGACGCTGTCGGCAGCGGCGGCCTGGGTGGCCGCGAGGGCAGTAAACAGCAAAACGACAAGTCGGAAAGCTTGCATGGGCAGAGTCAAAAATGAAGGGAAGGCGGCGAGAGATTCAAGGTGCCGCGCATTCAAGCCAACGCGCCGGCCTATGAAACCTGGTGGGCATTCGGCAATGTCTTAGGACTGAATCCGAAATGTCTTAGGACTCGCGCGCTCGCAAGGCCGGGATTCTACTGTAGAAAAACAGCAAAAGTGACTTTAGTGACTTTTTTTAGAAAAATTGAGAATTGCCTTATTGACTTCTACACACCTTTAATGGCATGGCATGCTGGAGTTGGCAATTAGAGGGCGGTGGAGAACCGCCTCTCAAGGTCGCGGCGCGCTGCGTCAGCCTTCGCTTGGCTGGATATTCAGCAAGCCGGTGCCGGCCTGCGTGAGGAAAGGCGAGAACAGGCTCATGACCTGCGACGCGCCCCAATGGATGTGCTCGCGCTTGATGGCATCGATGCCATGGCGTGAGCGCAGGTAGTCGATCCAGTAGGTCGATACGATCCACGTGTTGACGACTAACTGGTCAAGTTGCTCGGGCGTGGCGCGCAGCAATCCTTGCGCTTGCATGGCGCCGAACACCCGGCGGACATGGTGCTGTCCGTCGTTGGCCAGCGCTTCGGTGCGCAACCTCAGCGTTGGCGCCAGGCTGCGGATGGACGCCGCATCGCGATAGAAGAAGCGCCACTCCCACATCAGGTTGAACCAGCCGCTCAGGTAGCCCGCGAAACGGTCGGGTGCATCGCCTTGTGCCAGATCCGCGACCGAGGTGTCGCGCAGCGCCCGCTCGAAGTTGTCGAACAGGGCATCGAGGATCTGTTCCTTGCGGTGAAAGTGATAGTAGAGATTCCCTTCCTGTATGCCGACCGCCGAGGCGATCTCCGCGGTGGTTACGACGACTGGCCCGCGCTCGTTGAACAGGCTCAGGCACGCGTCAAGGATGCGCTCGCGCGTTTTGGGGCGCCGGGCTGGCGCGATTTGCACCGTCATGACTGGTAACTCCCTGCATATTGCGTTATCTGCATGTTTGCACGGCAGATGGTTAGGGGTAAGCCCTAGTTTTGGCAATCTCGGTTGATTAATTAGGGTGAACACCCTAGTATAGTCTGAATACAGCACGGACGCACCGTGAGAATTCGACGCGACAAGCGCCGGCTCGGTTTGGCCAACAGGAGACGATCGATGCTATCAGGCAATCCGAAGCACCCGCATCCCGACGTTCGCGCCGGCACGGCGGCGGCGGGGCACCAGGACGAGCAGGCGCCAGCGCAGGCCGCGGCGCAGCACGTCGATGTGCTGGTAGTCGGGGCGGGGCTTTCCGGCATCTGCGCTGGCTATCATCTGCAGACCAGTTGCCCGGGCAAGACTTACGCGATCCTGGAAGGGCGCGACGCCATCGGCGGCACATGGGACCTGTTTCGCTATCCCGGCGTGCGGTCCGATTCGGACATGTACACCCTGGGCTTCAGTTTTCGCCCATGGCGAAGCGAAAAATCCATCGCCGATGGTGACTCGATCCTTGACTACATCCGTGGCACGGCGAAGGAATTCGGCATCGAGCGGCACATTCGCTTTGGCCATCGCGTATTGCGTGCGTCGTGGTCGTCCGAGACCGCAAAGTGGACGGTCGATGCCACGGTAGGCCCGCAAGGCACGCCTGCCCGCTTTACCTGCAGTTTTCTCTACTTGTGCAGCGGCTACTACGATTATGCGGACGGCTATATGCCCGGGTGGCCGGGCATGGAGCGCTTCAATGGCCGTGTGGTGCACCCTCAGCACTGGCCGGCGGATCTGGCGTACGACGGCAAGCGCGTGGTCGTGATCGGCAGCGGCGCCACGGCCGTCACGCTGCTGCCGGCGATGGCCGAGCGGGCGGCCCACGTGACCATGCTGCAGCGCTCGCCAACGTACATCGTGGCGCGCCCGTCCAGCGACGCTGTCTCCGCATGGCTGCAGCGGCGGCTGCCGGCGTCCATGGCGCATCGCGCCACGCGCTGGAAGAACGTGCTCTTGGGCATGTACTTCTACAATCTTTCGCGCAAGAAGCCTGACCTGGTCAAGAGCAAGATCCTCAAGGGGGTGCGCGCGCAACTCGGTCCTGACTACGATATCGACAAGCATTTCACGCCCTCCTACAAGCCGTGGGACCAGCGGCTCTGCCTGGTGCCGGACTCGGATCTGTTCAAGTCCATCCGCTCAGGGAAGGCTTCAGTGGTCACCGACCAGATCGAGTCGTTCACCGAGACTGGCTTGCTGCTGCGCTCCGGCGAGCGGCTCGACGCGGATGTCATCGTCACGGCTACCGGGCTTCAGTTGAAGGTGGCCGGGGGGATGAAGATCGAGGTGGACGGCACCCCGATGAACCCGGCGCAGGCCTTCATGTACAAGGGCATGATGTATAGCGACATGCCGAACCTGGCGGTAGCCATGGGCTATGTCAACGCTTCCTGGACGCTGAAAGCGGAGCTCTCGTCGACCTACGTGTGCCGCCTGATCAATCATATGGACGCGAAGGGCCACGCATGGTGCGCGCCGCGCCGCACGGATCTGGCCTCCGATGAGGAGCCTTCGCTCTCGCTGAGCTCCGGCTATGTCCAGCGCGCCAGCAGCATCTTGCCCAAGCAGGGCTCCAGGCGGCCATGGAAGGTGCATCAGAACTACCTGTTCGACCTGATGGCCCTGAAGTTCGGCAAGGTGGAGGACAGCGAGATGGCGTTTGGCCGTGCGGGCACGGCCGCCTCGGTGGATGGCTGACGGATAATGGCTTGAGCGTCAAGGTTGAATTTCAAGGTTGAAGGTACATAGACAATGACCATATTGATTGCCTGCGTCGCCGTGGGCGCCGTCGTTCTGCTTGGGTTGGTGGCATTCTCCGGCCTGATTGCGCGCAAGGTGGAAAATGCGCTGCCGCCCAAGGGGAAGTTCATCGAGATCGATGGCGCCCGCCTCCATTACATCGACAAGGGCGAGGGCCCGGCTATCGTGATGGTTCACGGGCTGGGGGGGCAGACCGGCAATTTTTCCTATGCGTTGCTCGAAAAGCTGACCGGCCGCTTCCGCGTGATCCTGGTCGACCGGCCCGGCTCGGGCCATTCGACCCGGCCATCGGCGATGTCGGCCCGCCTGAGCGTGCAGAGTACGGTCGTGGCCAAATTCATCCGTGCGCTAGACCTGCAGAATCCGCTGTTGGTCGGGCACTCCCTGGGGGGCGCGGTGGCGCTTGGCGTTGCGCTCGATCATCCCGGCACGGTCGGCGGGCTGGCGTTGATTGCTCCGCTGACGCATCCGGTGGAGGGCGTGCCGCCCATGTTCCGCACGCTGTCCATTTCCTCGGCTACGATGCGCCGCGTGATCGCGTGGACGTGGGCGATCCCACGGTCTATCTTGCGCGGTAAGGCCATGGTCGAGCTGGTTTTCAGCCCCGACCGTCCGCCTCAGGACTTCGGCACCGCAGGCGGCGGCCTTCTCAGCTTGAGGCCGCGCAGCTTCTATGCCACTTCGACGGATATGGTCAGCGTGGAGGAGGACCTGCCGTCCATGGCGCAGCGCTATGCCTCGCTGGCCTTGCCGATCAGCATCCTCTACGGGACCGGTGATGCCGTGCTCGACTGGCAGGCGCAGGGCAAGGCGATGAAAGACAAGCTGCCGGCGCTGGATCTCGAACTTGTCCCTGGCGGCCATATGCTGCCGGTCACAATTCCCGACCAGACCGCGGCCTGGCTCACGGCGGCTGCCGCGCGGCTCTGACGCGGCGCGCGGCAGCCGCCGCGCTGCCGGTCAAGCGTCGATGGTGAAGCCGATCTCCTTGATGAACTCGCCCCAGCGCAGGTAGTCCGCCTTGACCTGCGCGGCGAAGGCAGGCGGGGTGATGGCCTGCGGCGGCAGCACGCCGACCGCGAACAGCCGCTTGTGATAGGCCGGATCGGCGAGCACCTTCTGGATCGCCGCCGAGACGGCGCCAACCACGTCCGCCGGCATGGCCTTGGGGCCGAACAGCGCGAAGTAGCCGCTCAATTGCTCCATGCCCGGAAACCCCAGCTCACGGAACGAGGCAACACCCGGCGCCATATCGGAGCGTTCCGGCGTGGTGATGGCCAGCGCCTTGGTCTTGCCCGATTGATAGAGCGGCACGGCGGTGGTCAGCCCGTCGATCATTACCGGCACCACGCCACCCACCAGGTCTTGCGTGGCAGGAGCCGAACCCTTGTACAACACCGGTTCGAGCCGGCTGCCAGATAGCTTGTTCAGCAGCAGCGGGCCAAAGTGCGACGAGGTGCCCGGACCATACGAGGCCGAATGCAGCGGCGACTTCGCGCTCTTGGAGTAGGCGATCATCTCCGCCAGCGTGGAGAAGGGCGCGTTCCTGGTGGCGACCAGCAAGACGGGTGCGCGCGCGGCTTCGGCCAGCGCGGTCAGGTCAGTGAGCGGGTCGTAGGGTACCTTGTTGATATGGGCGCCCGAAGTGGCAGAGGAGCCTAGCGTCATCAGCAGCGTGTGGCCGTCCGGCTTGGCGCGGATCACGTCGAGCGTCGCGGGAATCGTCGCGCCGCCCGGCTTGTTCTCGACCACGACCGATTGGCCAAGAGTCTTGCCAAGGAAGTCCGCGAACAGCCGCGCGACCACATCGGTGCCGCCGCCAGCAGGGTAGGCCACGACCAGGCGCAGGGGGCGGCTTGGCCAGCCATTGGCAAAGGCGGGGGCTGCCCCGAGTGCGGCGGCTGCAACCGCGGTGGCAAGGAAATGACGACGATCCATGTTTTTGTCTCCTGGCGGTGATGCACTTTCATGTGCTCTTCAGTGCGCAAGGAAGATACTCATGGAAGAGGGAATGGTCATGGAATCGGGCGATACCCTTCCCATGACGGCATGCATGGATGCGGATCGTGCACCTTGATGGCGTGAGCCGGCTCCCGGCCGAATCGCGCGGAGTCGCTCATGCTACGATCCAGCCTCTGAATCAACGTGAGCTAACGATGTCGACTGCCTTCCTGATATTCAATCCGGCCCCGTCCGAAGATGGCGAGCAAATCGGCTTTTCCATTGCGGCAAACGGCGAGGACAGAAGCGGCTTTGTGTCGCGCTCGGCGCTGGATGAACTGGCTCAAGGCCAGATTGGCAGCCACCTGGATATTTTCGAGCGTAATCTCGATCGCATCCAGGAAGTGGCCTTGCAGAAGTGGTCCGAGGACCCGTCTCTCAACCCCCTCATGCTGGGGGACCACGATTTCTGAGAGGGTCACGCAGCCCCCCCGGCTCGCGCTACGCCTGCGAGAACGTGCGGACCAGCTTGGTCTTCAGTGGCCAGGGGCGTGAAGCGAGGATCCAGATGCACAGCAGCGGCCCGATGAGCGGCAGCAGCGCCAGATACGCGTAGAGTGCACCAAAATGGGCAGCCTTGAATACCTTCCTGAACGGGAAGAACCACAAGGCTTCGAAGAATAGGAATCCGAGTAGATAAAGCGTCATGGTTGTGCTTCCTGTGCAGCTTGCCTGGCGAGGCATATGCCTCGCGCAGCCGCATTGTAGAGCCCATTCGCGCGCTCACAATCCCGCCACTTCGGGGGATTTTTGCCGGTCGGGCATCCATACTTACGTCGCAATTCCGTGCGCTGCCGTGTTCTCCGCCCCCTCCCGCCCCCTTCTTTGACGTGGCTTAGCGCAGCGCGCGCTGCGCCACGGCGATCAGCGCCACGCCCACGCACGCTATTGCCAGCAGTGCGAACAGATTGCTCACCGCGATCAGCTGCGCCTGTTGGTCGATCAGCGCCGACCAGTGCGCCAGCGTGGCGGCGTCAAAACCATCGGGCAGGTCGAAGGGCGTAATCCGCGCTACCAGCTGTGTGCGTGCCATGGCCTCGCCATACTGGAGCCACAGGCTCGCCACACCCGTGCCGGCGGCCGTTGCGATCTGGCGCACGATGTTCTTGAATTGATAGGCGTGGGCAAAATCCTCGACGCTGAATTCCGCATAGGTCAGCCCCGCCACCAACGCCAGGATGAAGGGCGTGGTCAGGCTTTGCAGGGTCAGGGCCGGCAGCAGGACGGCCATGGAAGCCCCCGGCATCATCCGCTGGCTCAGCATCCAGGCCGCCCCGGCAAACATGCAGTAGCCCAGGGCGATGTAGCGGCGTTGCCCCGTCAACCGGGCGCCGGCATAGGTAAAGACGCAAAGACCCGTGAAGCCGATCAGTCCGGTGATGGTGAGCACCTTGCCGGCGGTCTGGAAGGTAAAGCCCAGCCCGGACTGCAGCGTGGTAGATACCACATAGCCCCATAGCCCGTTGAGGAAGTAATACAAGGTATAGAAGCCCAGCCCGACCAGGTAGCGCCGGCCGAACAGCAGCTTAGGGTTAAGCCAGGGGTCGGGGTGGCGATGCTGGTGGACGAAGGCGCTAGCCACGAGCAACAGCCCGACAATCGGGGTGATCGCTACCGACGGCGAGCTCGCCAGTTCGTAGAATCGCAGGTCGCCCAGCCCGTGCAGCAGCACTAGCGCGCCCGTGCCCAGCAATATGACGGTCACCCAATCCATGCCGCCGACGTCCACCTCCCACGGTGGCAGCGAGGCCGCGACACGGCGCGGATACGAGAGCAGCACCAGCAGCATCGCCGCGACCGACATCCCGGCCTGCACCACGAAGATCATCCGCCAGCTCGCATCCTCCACCAGCATCGCGGTAATCCATGGCGCCAGTGCCGCCAGACCCATGCCGCCGGTGTTGAAGCCCAGGAAGAGGGGGCGGCGCTCTTCACGGGCGGCTGCCAGCTGGATGATGATGCGCGATGCGGTAAACAGGCCGCCCGCGCCAAGACCTTGCACCGCGCGCGCAAGGCTTAGCTCGATCGGTGTATTGCAGACGGCGCAAAGCGCGGCGCCCACGGTGGCGATGAACAGGCCGAGCAGGGTAAATCCGCGATAGCTGATGTCCTGTGCGATGCGCCGCAGCACCAGGTTGGCGACGGTGGCCGCGGCGGCATAGGACGTAAGGCTCCAGAGAAAATCCTCGGGCGAGGCGTGAATGCCACCCCGGATATGGGTGCCCGCGACGCCCATCATGGACGACGCCACGAAGTCCACGCCGGTGGCGCAGCCCAGGGTAAAGGCGAAGAGATAAACCTGCGCAGCCGACAGGTCGGGGTGCTTGCCCAGCATCGCGCTGCCAGTTGCCATGACGGTCCCATCTGTCGCGTAGATGCGATTCGCGCTCGGGCGCCGCCGGGGCGACGACCTGCTTACCCAGTATCGGCGAAATGATCCGGGCGCCCAAGCGGAACCGATGGGGGGATGACAGGAAGGGGGGGCTCTATGCCCGCGGCCTGGTGTGCTGGAGCGCGTCGAGCAGCCGGTCGCGCAACGCGCGACATGCGCGCGGCACCGTGCTGAGCCCGGCGGTCAGGCCGGGATCATAATAGTGGACGATCAATGAGCGGCGCTCGCCCGCCTCGGCATGCAGGTTGGCATGCAGCGTGACGAAGCCGTTGAACGCATAGACATTGCCCGGCACACAGGCGATGCGGTCGCACAGGTGCTCGGCAAGATGGCGGAAGGTCTGCGCGCGGCGAATGACGAACGGCAGGTTACGCAACAGGATCAGCCGGATCTTCGCAACGATATTCGACATGGCCGTCACCGCATGGCGCTGGCGCCGGTAGAGGATCAGGTCCCCGTTTTCCTGCGTGGCCTGCGCCTGTTGCAGCGGAATCAGCAGCGTCAGGATATGGGAGTCGTAGTGCCGCAAGTGGCTCTGGGCGGGCAAGCCGCTATTGACACAGCGCAGCACGCACAGTGGCGGCTCGCCGTTGAGTTCCCAACCGGCCTTGCGCGCCCATCGTCTTGAGATCTCGCAGGCCTGCCGCTCCGCCAGCTGAAAGCCTTCGTTTTGCCGCAGCATGTCTGCGAAGCGCCGCGCTGCCTGCGTGGCGCGGCGGCCATCCGCCGGCCGCCATGTCTCCCGGCTGGCGTCGATTGTCGCATTGATCTCATCGAGCAGATGTCGAGTCACGACGCCTTCGAATACCTGGAGCCTGGGCGGCTCCGCGTCGATGTCGTAGTCACGCATCGCATGTTGCTCCGCTTACCGCCCCGTTCCGCCCGGTACAAGGGCCGGGAAGGGAGCGACATGTTGCGGCCGGCCACAAATGGCCCGCCGCTACCGGACTAGGCGCGGCCCGCGTTGCCGGCCTTCCTCCTGAGTATCTTGCGCAGGCCGCCGCCGGCATCGATCGGTGTTGCCAGGGAAGGAAACGCGGGCGATTCCATATCCGGTGTTATGAATCTACGGCTTCGGAGCGTTACCGAACGGACAAAACTACTTTCAGATCCGCCAGACGACAGAATCCAAGTCGTTTCGCCTGTACGTCTTGCGATGCACTTTTTGATGCCGCGCGTACGGGCGGGGCGTTGCAGTCTCACGCGCTCGCGCTCCAGCTTTGCCGCAGAGCAGTCCAGGATGAAGGTGTTGGGCCAATAATGGATTTTGGGGCTTGGTCAGATTAATTTCTCAGGCGGCTCTTATCACCAAAGTAATCGCCAAGATAATCGCAACAGTAATGAGATGCGGCACTAGTCCGTCAACTTCCCCATCAAATGCATGGCGGCGGGGCCAGCGCTGGTGGGCGTTGGTGCGTTTGCCCTCACTGTTTAGTGTTGTTCAATTGACAACTCCGGTTGCCGGGAACATCATCGCTCGGGGAAATTAGACGCGCCTCTGTGCAACGATGTCGCCCGTTCGTCGGCGAAAAACGCGTGGAAGGTAGCCATTCCGACGAGGAAACGGGGTCATGATTATTTCGCTACGCCGAATTGCGAGTGCGCTTGCGCTCGGTCTGCTGTTGTCTGCCTGCGCCGCGGGCCCGCAAACTTTTGCGGTGCCGCAGCCAGCCTCGCCGCCGTCCGATGCGGCGATCAAGGCTTTATCTGCCCAGATTTTTGTCTACGCCTACCCGCTGGTGCTGATGGATGTCACGCGTGAGGTCATGAGCGCCCGCGTGCCGGCCAATACCTTCTCGCATAAGCGCAGTTTCCCGGACGCTACCTTCACCGACGTGGTCAGCCCGAATGCCGATACGCTTTACTCGATGGCATGGCTGGATTTGTCCGAAGGGCCGGTGATCCTCTCGCTGCCCGACACGCACGGGCGCTATTACCTGATGCCGCTGATGGATGCCTGGACCAATGTCTTCGCGTCGCCGGGCAAGCGCACCGCGGGCACCAAGAAAGCGGTCTACGCCGTAACGGGACCGATGTGGAATGGCATGTTGCCGCCAGGGGTCACTGAAATCCGTTCGCCGACCGAGATGGTGTGGCTGATCGGCCGTACGCAAACCAATGGCAAGCAGGATTACGCTGCGGTCCACCGCTTGCAGGACCAATATCGCCTGGCGCCGCTCTCCGCCTTGCAGCGTGGCGGCAAGGCGCGGCCCAGGCCCGCCGAGGCGATGCTTCCCGAAGCGGTTCCCGTGGATGTGGAAACGCCGCCCGTCGAGCAGGTGGCGGCGATGGACGCGCAGGCATTCTTCACCCGCTTTGCCGAATTGCTGCCGGCCAATCCTCCGGCCGCGGCCGATGCGGCGATGGTGGAATCGATCAAGAAGTTCGGGATCGTTCCGGGCAAGCCCTTCTCCGTGACCGCACTGGAGCCTTCGACGGCCCGCGCGGTGCAGGAGGGCGCCACCACCGCCCTGGCGGGCATCGTGGCCATGGCCAAGCGCGGCGGCGGCGAAGGGGATGGCAAATGGGCCGTGCACCGGGATCTGGGCAACTACGGCACAGCCTATGGCAAGCGCGCGCTGGTGGCCTGGGTAGGGCTTGGCGCCAACCTGCCGGCGGATGCGCTGTATCCCAGCACGCGCGTCGACGCCGCCGGCAAGCCGTTGAACGGGGCAAACCGCTACGTACTGCATTTCAACAAGGGCCAGATGCCGCCGAGCACGGCCTTCTGGTCACTGACGCTCTACAACGACAAGCAGGCGTTTGTCGCCAATCCGCTCAACCGCTATGCCATCGGGGACCGCGACCGGCTGCGGTTCAACCGCGACGGGTCGCTCGATATCTATATCCAGAATGCGCGCCCGGCGGGCAAGCGGGTGGCCAACTGGCTGCCGGCACCGCCCGATGGATTCAACCTGATGATGCGGGTGTATTGGCCCCGGCAGGTGATGCTGGACGGTACGTGGCGCGCGCCGCCGGTGATGCGGGTGGAGTGATTGCGAGCCCCAAGCCGCGCGCTGAGATGAAAAAAACCCGCCGAGGCGGGTTTTTTTATGACAAGGCGCAGGCTCAGAACTTGTATTTGACGCCAGCATAGAGCGCGCGGCCTGAACCAGGATAGAACACCGCGGTGTTGGCTGTCCGCGCGTCGGCCACGGTGCTGAAGTCGCTCACATAGCGCTTGTTGCCGAGATTGCGCGCATCCAGGAACACCGTCACGCCACGCTGGAATTCGTAGCTGGCCTGCAGGCCAAACAGCACGTAGCCAGGCGTGCGCAGCGTGTTGGCGTAGTCGACATAGGCGCCGCCCGGCACCCAGTCGATGGTGGCGGCAACGCGCAGCCCGGCCGCGCGGCTGTAGGCAACGGTAGTGCGCAGCACGTGCTCGGGTATGCCGGCGATGCGGTTGTTGCCGTACTGCGGATCATTGTCGAAACGGAAGTCGCCGTAGTTCCACAGTTGCGACAGCGTGAGCTTGTCGCCGGAGCCGAACAGGTTTTGCAGCACGTCGCCGTGAACGCCGAGCTCCACGCCTTGCAGCGTGGTGCGGTTGGCGTTGAAGGTAGCGGCCGGGATATTCGGGTTGGTGGTGTATTGCAGCAACTGGTCGCGCACCAGCGAGCGGTAGGCCGTCACGTCCCAGGAGAACCGTTCGCGCTTGCCCCGCGTGCCCAGCTCCAGCGTCCAGCCGCGCTGCGCGCTCAGCGGCACAAAGCGGGTGGTGGTGGTCATGGTCTGGCTCAGGTCCGTGAAGTCGGGTACGTCCGCGCTGCGCGTGATGTCGGCAAATGCCTGCACGTCAGGCACCGGCTCCCACAGCACGCCGAATTTCGGGTTCACGCCGCTGTAGGTGGCGCTATCGGATTTTGCCGTGGGATTGGCCGGCAGGCCGCCATCGTCCTGATAGCGGCGGAAATTGCGGTAGGCCTTGGCACCGGCCATCAGGGCGATGGTGGGCGTCAGGTAAATGCGGTCTTCGAGATAGGCCTCGTAGTTGTACGCATCCTGTGCGGCGTTGAGCGTCTGCGCGCCGCGGTTGCCGGCGTTGTTGACGTACTGGCGCGCATCGTTGTTGCCGCCGAAGAAGCGCGCGCCGACGATGAGCTGGTTGCGCAGGCCGCCGATGGTCTGCGTGCCGGCGTAGCGCGGCGCGAAGCCATAGGTCCAGTAGTCCTGGTCGATGACCTGGAAGATCGGGTGATACAGGCTCTTGTGGATGACCCAGGTGCTGAAATCGAGCTGGCCGCTGTCGAGCTTGATGGTGGTGACGTTGGCCACGCGCTCGGTGCGCGTGTTGCGCGCCTGGTCGCCGGACAGCGCGGCCGGCGCGGCCTTCTTCGGATTGTTCAGCGCATCGGTGAGCGACAGCGCGCCGGGCAATTGCTGGTCGACGATATAGGCGCCCACGTAGAAACGGGTTTCCACCGCCGGGCTGAACCGATAGCCGAAGTTGGCGTTGAACTGCTCGTACTGGCCGCGCTCGTGCGCACGGAATCCGTCCGAGTGGTTGACGCTCAGGTTGGCGAGAAAGTCGAAGGCGCCGATCTGGCGCGAGACCTGGCCGCTGGCGCGCGCCGCGCCGAAGCTGCCGCCATCGACGCGCACCTGGTTGGGCGCATCGGTGGTGAGCGCGGTGGGCGTGGTGAAGTTGATCGCGCCGCCCAGCGTGGTGGTACCGTAGGCCAGCCCGTTGCCGCCCTTGTAGATTTCAGCCGCGCTCAGGCCAAGCGGGTCGATCTGGTAGTAGTCGCCGCTGCCGTCGGCAAAGTTGGTGGGCACGCCATCCTGCAGGAGATCCAGGCCACGCGCATGATAGCCGCGCGCAACGCCCGAGCCGCGGATCGACAGGCGCAGTTCCTGGCCGTAGCGCTCCTGCACATACACGCCGGGCGCATCCTTGAGCACGTCGCGCAGGTTGCTGGCGTAGGTGTCGCTGTAGGACGCGGCGTCGACAAAACCGACCGAGCCGGCTGTCTGGTCCAGTGCCTGTTGTTGCTGCTGCACGTTCGGCGCGGTGAGCGAGCCTGGGGTCTTGGCCGTCACGGTCGCCGCAGGTAACGTGACAGCGGCATCGGGTGTGGCAGGCGCGCCGGCCTGTGCGAGCGCGGCGGTGGTGAATGTGGCGAAGGCGGCGGCGGGCAGGGCGGCGGCGCGCTGCTTCCAGTGTCTGGCTCGTTTCATGATTTCCCTTGTGGCGCCAAGCCTGCGTTGGGCCGCGCCTTTTAATCGTGCTTGGATAGCCGCGTACGATACGGAGGGGAGCCTGGTGTGCGCTATGTGACACAGTGCCGCAACGGGCGTGCAGGGCAGTCTGTCCGTCGCGGTGCGGCGTTTTGCCGCTTTGCGTGCAAGGGAAAGCAAGATGGCCAACGGGCCGGCATGCGATGCATGCCGGCCCGTTGGCTTGGTAAGGCTGTTGGTAAGGCTTGGCGGAGTTTGATCGGACCCGCCCGGGCGCGTATCAGGCCGCCTGGCTAGCGCAATCGACGCAACCCGCTGCGTGCGCGGCGCCATGGTGTGCCGTGTGCCCGCCCAGCCCGGTGCGGCGGGTGGCGCGCTGCCACGCGGTCGCGCCGTCCTTGCCGATCTGCTCGCGCAGGCCGCGCGCGGCGGCGACCATATTGGCCAGCGCGGCTTCGGTTTCGGGCCAGGCGCGCGTCTTCAGCCCACAGTCCGGATTGACCCACAGCCGTTGCGGCGGAATCACCTCACAGGCGCGCTCCAGCAGGTGCGTGATGGCTTCCACGCTAGGCACGCGCGGCGAGTGGATGTCGTACACGCCCGGTCCGATCTCATTGGGGTAGTCGAACTCGCCGAAGCCTTCGAGCAACTCCATGGCGGAGCGCGAGGTTTCGATGGTGATCACGTCGGCGTCCAGCGCGGCAATGGCGGGCAGGATATCGTTGAACTCGGCGTAGCACATGTGGGTGTGGATCTGCGTTTGATCCGCCACCGAGGCGGCCGAGATCTTGAACGCATGCACGGCCCAGTCCAGGTAGGCGGCCCAGTCGCCCTTGCGCAGCGGCAAGCCTTCGCGCAGTGCGGGCTCGTCGATCTGGATGATGCGGATGCCGGCTTGTTCCAGGTCCGAGACCTCGTCGCGGATCGCCAGCGCGAGTTGCAGCGTGGTGGTGGCGCGCGGCTGGTCGTCGCGCACGAAGGACCATTGCAGCATGGTGACGGGGCCGGTGAGCATGCCCTTCATCGGACGCTCGGTGAGCGATTGCGCATAGCGGGTGGTTTCCACCGTCATCGGTTCGGGGCGATACACATCGCCGTAGATCACCGGCGGCTTGACGCAGCGCGAGCCATAGCTTTGCACCCAGCCGTTTTCGGTGAAGGTGTAGCCGCACAGCTGCTCGCCGAAATACTCGACCATGTCGTTGCGCTCGGCTTCACCATGCACCAGCACGTCCAGGCCGAGCGCTTCTTGCTTGCGCACGGCGGTCTCGATTTCACCACGGATGCGCTGCAGGTACTCCAGCGCGCCGATCTCGCCGCGGCGGTAGGCGGCACGGGTCTGGCGGATTGCCGTTGTCTGCGGGAAGGAGCCGATGGTGGTGGTCGGCAGTGCCGGCAGCTGCAGCGCGGTGCGCTGGCGTTCGATGCGGGTCTGGAACGGGCTCTTGCGCTGCGCCATGGCAGCGGTGACTGCCGCGACCCGTGCCTGCACCTGCTGGTTGACCACGCGGCTCGAACTGCGGCGCGAGGCCAGCGCGGCATCGGCGGCGGCCAGCTCGGGGGCGACCGCTGCCTCGCCTGCGTTCAGGGCCCGGGCCAGCACGCTGACCTCGGCCAGCTTCTCGGTGGCGAAGGCCAGCCAGGTCTTGATTTGCGCATCGAGCTTGCGCTCGGCCTCTAGCGAGACCGGCACGTGCAGCAGCGAGCAGGACGGCGCGACCCACAGGCGCTCGCCCAGCTCGGCATGCAGCGGAGCCAGCACGGACAGCGCGCGGCGCAGGTCGGTGCGCCAAATGTTGCGGCCGTCGATGACGCCGGCGGACAGCACCGCGCCGGCTGGCAGCACCTTGCGCCAGGCGTCGAGCTGCTGCGGTGCGCGCACCAGGTCGATGTGGAAGCCATGCACCGGCAGAGCGGCGGCGCGCGCGGCGTGGTCGGCGGCGCTGTCGAAGTAGGTAGCCAGCAGCAGCTTGACGCCGGACTTGGCCAGTTCGGCATAGGCGCCGTCATAGGCATCGAGCCATGCCGGCTCCAGGTCCAGGCACAGGGCAGGCTCGTCGATCTGTACCCATTCGATGCCGCGTTCGCGCAGGCGGGCCAGGATGCGGCCATAGGCGGCCACCAGGCTGGGCAGCAGGCTCAGGCGGTCGAAACCGTCCACGTGGGTCTTGGACAGCCACAGGTAGGTGACCGGCCCGATCAGCACCGGCTTGGCCTTGAGGCCCAGCGCCAGCGCTTCTTCCACCTCATCGAAGAACCAGTCCACGCCGCCGTCGAAACGGGTGTCGGGGCCGAGTTCCGGGACCAGGTAGTGATAGTTGGTATCGAACCACTTGGTCATTTCCATGGCCGGCTGGGCTTTGTTGCCACGGGCCAGCTCAA
The DNA here is from genome assembly GCF_058809705.1 of Cupriavidus sp. MPR-AND1C. Lineage (NCBI taxonomy): Bacteria > Pseudomonadati > Pseudomonadota > Betaproteobacteria > Burkholderiales > Burkholderiaceae > Cupriavidus > Cupriavidus sp. MPR-AND1C. Next base: position 22,624 of record NZ_JBXASU010000047.1, read on the forward strand.
AATACTGCGCCAGGCTCAGCTGCTTCGGGTCGAAGCCGAAACGCGCGGGCAGGGCGCCCAGCAAGGCGCTCAGGCCCAGCACCTGATCGTAGTAGGCGAAGTCGCCCACCGCCACGCTGTCCAGCCCGGCTTGTGCCTGCGACTGCCAGTGGCGCTGGCGCAGGCCGGTTGCCACCTGGCGCAAGCTGGCCTCGTCCGTTTCGCCGCGCCAGAACGCCTCCTGGGCGAATTTCAGTTCGCGCTGGACGCCGATGCGCGGAAATCCAGCGATATGAGTGCGTGCCATGCAGTGCTCCGTATTGGGAATGTGACGATGGCGCACAGTGTGGAATCCAGCGTAAAATGAATCAAGCGATAAGATTTAATCAACGTATGAATGAATTTCATATCAAGCCATCCGGGCGCTATTCTTCACATTCCAGGAGCAAGCCGTGATCGAAGTCAGGCACCTGCGCTCGCTGGTAGCGATTGCCGAATCCGGCAAGCTCGCCACGGCCGCCGAGCGCGTGCACGTCAGCCAGTCGGCGCTGTCCCATCAGATCAAAGGCATCGAGGCGCACTACGGCCTGCCGCTGTTCGACCGCACCCGCCAGGGCCTGCGTTTCACGCCGGCCGGCGACCGGCTGCTGGTGCTGGCGCGCGAGATGCTGGCGGCCATCAGCATGGCCGAGCGCGACCTGGCCCGGCTCAAGGGCGACACACGCGGCGAGCTGCGCATCGTGCTGGAGTGCCATACCTGTTTTGACTGGCTGATGCCCGTGATGGACGAGTTCCGCCGGCGCTGGCCGGAGGTGGAAGTGGACTTGGTGGCCGGCTTCCATGCCGATCCCCTGGCGCTGCTGGCCGAGGGCCGCACGGACATGGTGATCGGCTCGATGCCGCCGGCCAAGCGTGGCCTGGCGGTGGCGCCGCTGTTCCGTTTCGAGATCCTCGCGGTGATCGCCAACGAGCACCGGCTGCGCAACAAGCGCCGGGTCGAGGCGGCCGACCTGGACGGCGAAACGCTGATCACCTACCCGGTGCCGGAGCAGCGTATCGACCTGATCCGCGAAGTGCTGGAACCCGCCGGCATCAAGCTGCAGCGGCGCACAGCGGAGCTGACGGTGGCTGTGTTGCAACTGGTGGCCAGCCGCCGCGGCGTGGCCGCACTGCCCAACTGGGGCGTGAAGAACTACGTCGACCACGATTACGTGCTGGCCAAGCGCATCGGCGCCAAGGGTTTGTGGAGCGAGCTCTATGCCACCACGCCGGCGCCGCTCGCGCAGCGCCCTTATGTGCGCGACTTTGTCTCGATCGTGCGCGATACCTGCGCCGCCGAGCTGGATGGGATCGAACTGCTGCCCGAGGGCGAATGAGGGGGCGGCCCTACTGCACGAGCTGCCCGCTGCGCTCGGCCACGCCGATGCGGGCCTCGGTGCCCGCGTTGAATTGCAGAAAATCCGCTTCGATGCCGTCGCTGAAGATCACGCCGGTTTCCGGCATCAGCGAGCGCAGCACGATCTGCTCGCCGCGCGGCACGTTGCCGTAGACCAGTGTGGCCTGGCTGGCGCGGCTCGGAAAGGGCTCGCGCACCGCAAACACCAGCCGGTCGGTATCCCATGGCAAAGGTTGATACGCGGCTTCGGCGCCACCATCTGGCTGCGCAATGGCGCGCGCGCCGGTCACGATGCTCTTGAGCCAGGCAGTGGACCCAAGTCCCGTGGAGACAATGACGCCGCTCGATGACTGCACCTCGCTGCGCGCGCCGAGCTGGATCTCGTAGCGCGCCGAGGTGTGGCTGCGCGGGCCGATAAAGAAGTCGTTGACCGCGTACAGTACCTGCTGGTCCGACAGTTCTGCGCGCGCCATGGTGACCGGGCGCGCGGGGCGGCGGTCCTGCATGGCTTCGGCCAGCACGCGCGCCAGGTCGCCCACCTTGAATGGCAGCAGCACACCGTCGTGGCGCGCCGGATCCGGGTTCACGCCGAGCAGCGGCTGGCCGTTCAGGTATTTCATGGTGTTGGCAACCAGGCCATCCTGGCCCAGCGCCACCACGATGTCTTCCGGGCCGAACAGGAAGTTGGGCAGGAACTGGCGGTCCACCACCTGCCGGCGCAGGTAGCGCGACAGCACGGCGGCAACCTGTTCGCGCGCGGCAAGATAGGTGTCGTGCTCACGCTGGTAATCGGTGATGTCCGCGCCCAGGTGTTCCAGGTAGAAGCGTGCCTGCGCCAGCGAGTGGTAGCGCGCCAGCAACTCTTCCAGCCGTGTCTTGCGGGTCACCAGCACTACCTTGCGATCGGCGGTTGCGCTCATCGTTCTGGCTCCTTTTCTTTCAACTACTTGAAGCGTCTTGAAGCGTCTTAAAGCGTCTTGAAGCTGCGCGGATCTTCGGTCATTTTGCGCGGCCGCCGCTCTGTGGTGCCAGCAGCGACTGAAGCAGCTCCGGCGACATATTCAGCTGCCCGATCTTCTCGGCATTGTCGGCAATCCCGCCGAAGGCCTGCGCGATCAACTGGCCCGGCGCCATGCCCGATGCGGCCAGCGCCTGCACGATGCGCGCGTCGGCGCCTTGCAGGGCCTGCATCACGGCGCCCAGGCGGTGTGCCTCGGCCTCAGCGGTGGTGCGTGTGTTGTCGGCCTCCAGGCCCACGAACTCCTTGCGGCGCGCTTCCAGCGTGATCTGTGCTTCCATGGTGCTGGCCTCCAGTTCCGCCTGTTTCTTCTGCACCGCGGCTTCGGCTTCCATCTGGGTTTCGCGGATCGTGCGCTGCTTGAGCTCCACCGCGACTTCGGTGTCGAGCTCGCTTTCCTTGATGGCGCGTTCGTTTTCCACCGCGGCGTTGCGGCGGGCGTAGATGGCGTCGTCGGCCGTCTTCAGGATCTGCTCGCGGACCTCGGCTTCCAGCGCCCGCGCCGTTTCGGCGCGCGGCTTCACGGCCACCATCGAGAACGACAGGATTTCGAGGCCGAGGGCCAGCACGTCCGGATGCGCCTTGAGCGCGCCTTCGACCTGGCGGGCCATGCGGTCGGACGCCTGCAGCGCGCAGCGCAACGTTTCGACGCTCACGGCCTGCTGCACCAGTACCTCCACCACGCCCTCCACGCGGGTGCGCAGGTTCTGCGGATCCTCGGAGATATAGTTGCGGCCGTCCGGCTTGAGCGCGAAATTGAGCATGGCGGCCGTCTTGCGCGGCTCGGTGATGCGGTAGGAGAGGTTGCCTTGCACGGTGACGGACTGGAAGTCGGTGGTGATCAGCTCGAAGATATACGGCAGGATCTGGCTGCCCACGGGCACCGCAACGAGCGATGTGGTGGGCGCGTAGTAATAGAACGACTGGCCGCTGCCTTCGCGGATGATCTTGCCGCTCTTCATCTGCATCAGATAGGTGGTGGGATCTGCCTTGATGAATCGGATGCCGAACATGGTGGTCCTTTCCGGTGGTGTTGCTGGATTCGCCCGCGCCGGGCGCCTGGCATTAAGTGTGTCTGTGCCACTAATATAAGTGTGGCTGAGACACTTGTCAATCTATAATCCGGCGTGAATCGCTTGAATCGCCTCCTTCCAGGAACGCCCGCCCCATGACGAAACCCGCCACCGCCGCATTCCCGCGCCCGCTGACCACCGTCGATGTGGTGATCCTGACGATCCGTGCGGGGGCGCTGCAGGTCCTGCTCGTGCAGCGGCCACAACAATCCGGTGAGCCATTTCCTGGCCAATGGGCCTTGCCCGGCGGCTTTGTCGATATCGAACGGGACCAGGATCTGCAGGGCTGCGCGTTGCGCAAGCTGGCGGAGAAGACCGGGGTCAATAGTCCCTATCTGGAGCAGGTAGGCAGTTGGGGCAGCGCCACGCGTGACCCGCGCGGATGGTCCACCACCCATGTCTACGTTGCCTTGCTGGCGGATGACACGCTGGATCTGCAGAAGGGCGGCAACGCTGCCGGCCTGCGCTGGGCGCCGGTGCAGGGTGACGGCGTGGGGATGGCGCTGGCCTTTGATCACGCCATGCTGCTGAGCGCGGCGCTCGGGCGCGTGCGGGGCAAGACCGAGTACACGTCGCTGCCCGCGCATTTGCTGCCGGCCGCATTCACGTTAGGCGAACTGCAGCATGTCTACGAGATCGTGCTGGGCCGTCCTCTCGAAAAAAAGGCCTTCCGCACCCGCATGCTCGCCGCGGACTTGCTGGAAGACCTGGGCGCGCAAAAGGAGACCGGGCGCCGCCCGGCCTCCTTGTACCGCTTGCGCGAGCAGGCCGGCCTGGTCTACTTCACGCGCAGCTTCGAGCAGCGCTGAATCGGGTGGGAGCGGTGCCGGGCCCCATACCGGGCCCCGCTCTTTGGCAACGAGCCTAGGCCAATGCCAGTGAAGGTTCCACCTTGTCACGCCGCGCCTCGGCGTGCGCCGGCGTCCCGGCAGCACGCTTGCCCGGCGCCGCGATCTCGAAGACCTCCAGCACGTCCACGCCGTTTTCCAGGCGCCTGACGAACAGGTCCAGCCGGTCCGCATCATCCGCGCCGACCGACAGCGTGAGCTGGTAGGGCGCGGCCGCTTGCCCGAAGCACAGGTCGATCAGGTGCAGGCCAGTGCGGCGGGCGTTGGCTAGCGTCCATTCGACGGCGCCGAAGAGGTCAGTGCGGTCCAGCCGCAGGGCGAGGTTCAAGGTTGACATGGTATCGGCAGCAGTTTCAGTGGGGTTTGTGGCCGGGAAGGCATGCGACAAATCTACCAGCGCCACCCCAGAATGGGCTTCTTTATTGCCTCCGGTTTTGATCGGTTTGGAGATGAATTATCTGTAGATGGTAGAGTTACGGGTGATTCCTTCCTTATGCTCGGCAGAAGACATGACAACCTCCCCCAAACTGGACGAAACCGACCGCCGCATCCTGCGCGCGCTGCGGCGCGACGGCAGGCTCTCCAACCTCAAGCTGGCCGAGCAGGTTGGCTTGTCGCCCACGCCGTGCTGGAACCGCGTGCGCGCTTTGGAAGAAAGCGGTGTGATCGAGGGCTATGCGGCCCTGCTGAACCAGAAGGCGCTCGGCCTGCCCGACACAGTGCTGATCGAGGTCACGCTGGACCGGCACGACGACGACATGCTGGATCGCTTCGGCCAAGCGCTGGCCGAATTACCGGAAGTGATGGAGGCGTATCTGCTCACCGGCGAATACGATTACCTGATCAAGGTGGCGGTGGCGGGCACGCAAGGGTATGAGGAATTCCTGCGCCACAAGCTCTACAAGCTGCCGGGCTTGCGGCACAGCCATTCCACCTTTGTGCTGCGCTGCATGAAGCGGGAGCCGTCAGTGGCGCCTTGATTGGCCCGATGGGGCTTCAGGCGTCCGGGCGGTCCCAGGTGTTCGTGGACATCAGGTCCGCTAGCGGGCGGCCCTGGCGCCAGCCTTCCAGCTCCAGCATCGGCGCGGGGTAGAAGGCCTGCACGGGGCCGAGGCAGAGAATGGCGATAGGCTGGCCACCCGGCGGCAACCGCAACAGCGCAGCCAGCGCGTCGGGCGCGAACATCGAGACCCAGCCCAGCCCAAGGTTCTCCACGCGCGCCGCCAGCCAGAGGTTTTCAATGGCGCAGGCCGCCGAGCACAGCGCCATCTCGCGCGGCATGGTGCGCCGGCCAAACACGGTGCCGTCATCCGGTGCCATCGCCACCACCAACAGCTCGGCGCACTCGCGCACGCCCTCCACCTTCAGCCGCAGGAACTCGCCATCGCGCTCGCCCAGCGCCACGGCGGTCTTCTGCCGTTCGGCCTCGACCAGCGCTGCGATCTCTTCGCGCAAGGCGGCATCGGCGACGCGGATAAAGCGCCACGGCTGCATCAGCCCCACCGAGGGCGCACTGTGCGCAGCCCGCAGCAGGCGCATCAGGACAGTGTCATCGACCGACGCCCCCGCAATGAAATGCCGCATGTCGCGGCGCGACGCGATGAGACGGTAGAAGCTCTCCTGTTCCTCGGGCGAGAAAACGGCGGAGTGGCTTTCGGTCAGGGGTGCAGGCATCGCGGGGCGCAAGGGCAAAAGCCGGCATTGTATGCCTGTGCGAAGCGGCGGATCGCAAGGTGGGTTTGCGAAGGGCATGGTCAGGACGTAGCGCAGAGTCTTTGCGCTGACATGCTCGACGTTACTCGAGCCAAGGGTTCACCAGGCTCAGGCCTATTCCTTCGAAGTCCTTGCCGTTGCGAGTGGCAAGCACGGCGCCGTGGTGACGGCAAATAGCTGCAATCTGCGCATCTGCCATGCTGACGGGCCGTCCAGATCGTTCCCGCTGAGCCACGACTGCTGCGTAATGGCGGGCCGTATGTTCGTCGAATGGAAGTACCATGCCCGCGAATTCATCTTCAATCATTTGGAGTGCCGCTTCCTGGAGCCCGCCTTTCCTGCGTCCTTCGGGCAAACGGGCAATGCCATATAGAAGTTCAGCAACAGTCACCGCCGTAATCGCGTATTCATGCTGCGAGTGCAGGTCGAGCCAACGTACGACCGCTGGCTCAGGCTGGCCTCGCATGAATTCGGATAGCACATTGGTATCAAGTACGATCATTCGGGTAAATCCGCGGCCCGCGGTTGGTCGTCGCGCGGGGGAAGCTCGAGCCCTGGATCTGACAGGTTTGCGAAGCGCTGGCGCAGTCGACTTCCAAATGCACCGGGGCCAGGGGGTTTGTTCAGCGCACGCCGCAGAATGGCGCGAACTTCCTCTTCCATCGAGTGGCCGTGCTGCGCGGCCTCCATGCGCAAACGGGCCTTGAGTTCCTCATCCACATGACGGATGGTCAGTGTCGCCATGTCAGTCTCCTATGCATGCAATGCATGCAATGCTAGCATAGGACGCAGATTGGTTCGCTAAGCCGTATCCAGGCGCGCCTCCAACGCCCGCCCGGCAACCCGGCCGCCGCCAATCACCTCGAATCCCCGTGCCAGATCCGCCAGCAGGTCATCCACATCCTCCAGCCCGATATGCAGCCGGATCACCTGGCCGCGCCCGGACCAGTCGGTGACGCTGCGCGCGCCGCGCATGTCGGCGATCACGGCGAGGCTTTCGAAGCCTCCCCAGGAGGCGCCGATGCCGAACAGTGCAAGGTTGTCGATGAAGCGTTCGGCGGCGTCTGGTGCCGCGGCGCGCAGCGAGAACGACAGCAGGCCGTTGGTGCCGTGGCAGTCGCGCTGCCAAAGCGCGTGGCCGGGGTCGCCGGGCAGGGCGGGGCAAAAGACCTCCGCCACTTCGGGGCGGGTGCGCAGCCAGTGCGCGACCGCCAGCGCGCTGCGCTCGTGCTGGGACAGGCGCGCGCCGAGCGAGCGCATGCCGCGCTGGACCAGGTAGGCGTCGTCCGGGCTGACACTGATGCCGAAGGCGTCGGCCACCGCGGCGAGTGCGGGCCAGGCGGCTTCCAGGGTACAGACCGTGCCCATCATCACGTCCGAATGCCCGGACAGGTATTTGGTCGCGGCCATCAGGGAGATATCGGCGCCCAGCGCAAGGGGCTGGTACAGCAGGCCGGAGCCCCATGTGTTGTCAGCCGCCACCAGCGCGCCGTGCCGGTGGGCGATGTCGGCGATGGCCGGCAGGTCGCACATCTCATAGGCCAGCGAACCTGGCGCCTCCACGTACACCAGCCGGGTTTCGCGCCGCAGCCTGGCTTGCAGGTCGTGGCCATCGGCCGCGTAGAAGCTGGCGGCGATGCCGTGCTGCGCCAGGAACCCTTCGGCCAGCTTGCGCACCGGCTCGTACACGCAATCGGGCAGCAGCACGTGCTGTCCGGGGCGCAGGTAGGCCAGCAGCGTCATCGCGGCGGCTGCCAGCCCGCTGGGGAACAGGCGCGTGCGATAGCCGGCTTCCAGCTCGGTGACCATGTCTTCGAGCGCAAACGCCGTGGGATTGCCGCGCGCGCCGTAGGTGAACAGGCGTTCGCTGCCGCGCCGCGAGCGCATCTCGCGCATCTGTGCCACGGAATCGAACAACACGGTGCTGGCGCGCACCACGGGCGGGTTGACGGGCTGTCCGCCATCCACGGCGCTGGCGCGGCCGGCGTGCGCGAGGTGGGTAAGGATGCTGGGCTTCATGGCTTGGCCTGGTGGGGGGCCGCGCCAGGGTGGCGCGGCTGGAATGACAACTTGTGGTGGCAGGCAGCAGCAAGAGCCATGCCGCCTGCACCGGCTGCAGCCGGATCAGTCCACGCGGGCGCCGGAGAGCTTGACGATCTGCGACCAGCGCGCGATGTCACCCTTGAGCTGCGCGGCGAATGCCTCTGGCTTGCTGCCCACCACGTCGCTGCCGCCTTCGTTGATCAGCTTCACCACCTCGGGCATCTGCAGTACCTGCAGGATGGCGCGGTTCAGGTAGGCCACGCGCTCGGGCGAGGTGCCGGCGGGGGCGAACACGCCGTACCAGTCCTCGAAACGGGCATTGCGGTAGCCCAGTTCCTCCAGCGTCGGCACCTTGGCGAACACGCCCAGGCGGCGCGGGCTGGTGACCGCGAGCGCGCGCATGCGGCCGGCCTGGATAAAGCCCGCCACCGAGGAGGTCGAGGTGATCAGCACGTTCACCTGCCCGCCCAGCAGGTCATTGATGGCCGGGCCGGCGCCTTTGTAGGGCACGTGCTGCAAGGCGATGCCGCTATCCTTGTCCAGCACCACGCCGACCAGGTGCGAGAGCGTGCCGTTGCCGGGCGTGGCAAAGGTGATCTTTTGCGGCTGGGCCTTGGCCTGCGTGGCCAGTTCGGCAAAGGTCTGCCACGGCGCGTTGGCCGCCACCACGATGGCCAGCGGCGCCGCATTGATTTGCGTGACCGGCATGAAGTTCTTGACCGGGTCGAAGCCAGGCGCACTGTACAGCGTCGGGTTCACGGCCATGACCGACACCTGCGAGGTCAGCAAGGTGTAGCCGTCCGGCTTGGCCTCGGCGACGAAGCGCGTGCCGATATTGCCGCCAGCGCCGCCACGGTTGTCGGTGACCGCGGTCTGCCCCAGCACTTCGCCGAGCCGCGTGGTGACGATGCGCGTGACGGCATCGTTGCCGCCGCCAGCGGGAAACGGCGAGACGAAGCGCAGCGGCTGCGAGGGAAAGCCGCCGACCGGCGCGAGCGGCTGTGCGCTGGCGGGGGCGCCGGCCATGGCGAGGGTGACGGTGGCGACGGTGCTGGTCAGGACTTGTCTGATGCGTGGCATGAAAAACCCCTGTGTACGTAGAGAGATGGGAGAGCAAAGGGGGCTGGGCAGGCTTTTCGTGGCTCCGCTGGCCGCCGTGGCGTACCGGCTGCTGCCACTTGCCTGTGTGTCCCCGGAGAGCCGGGGCGTCCCCTTGGCGCTGCACCGTCGAGCGGGATGGGAATCAATGCCTTGCGACTCGCCTTGCCAGCCATGCGTACCCTTGTCCGCCGCGAGGGGCGGGACGTGGCTGCGTGACGGGCTCGGTCGCTGATGGCGGGTCATGTTGAGTGGACGCTGCGCGGATCAGGCAAAGCGGAACGTGGCCAGTTCCTGGGCGTCGAGCTGGCCGATCAGGTTGGTTTCCCAGGCCAGGTAGCGGCGAGCAGCCTCCTTGTTGCCGTCGTGACGGTCATGGACGAAGAACAGGAAATCGATGCAGCGCGCATCGGGCAGGCTGCTTGCTGCGTCGCCATCCCCGCCATCGCTTGCCAGCGCATGGCCTGCCGCTTGCCAGGCGCCTGTGCCACCGGCGAGCAGCCTGATGTCGCTGTAGCCAAGTGCGGCCAGTTCGCCGGCGGCCAGCGTGGCCATACCCGGTTGATCGTCATCGCCGATGAGCGCGATTGGCGTGTCGCGCGGCACGCCAGCGAGGTCGCGGGCAAACACCGGGCGGATCGACCAGCGGCTGCCCGGCACGTGCCCGGCGCGATACGCCATGCTGGCGCGCACGTCGAGCGCCAGCATCTGCCGCCCGGCCAGGCCCGCCGCCAGCGAGCGGGCATCGATGCCCGGCAAGGCACGGGAGGACGCCGCGGGCCCGGCGGGCGCGGCGAGGCCGTAGGCAAGCGCAGCCGCAAGCCCGCCTTCGAGCACCACGGCGTCATGGCCCATCTGGCGCAGCCAGCTCGCCACCACCGTGGCGCGCACGCCATCGGCATCGATCAGCACGAGGCGCGCGCGGCGCACGCCCACGTATTGGTCGGTAGCCTGCATCAGCTGGCCGCCCGGCGTGCTCTGGGCGCCGGGCACGGAGCCGGCGGCGTATTCCTGCGGCGTGCGCACGTCGCACAGGAAGGTGGTGCGCGAGCGGTCGTTGAGCCAGGCGAGCGCTTCGGCGGCGTCAATGTGCGGTACCGCAAAGCGCACCGCCATCGTCTGCGCCGCGGCCTGGGCGGCATCCAGCCCGGCAGGCGCGGCGCTGTCGGGATAGCGCCGCGTGCCGCCGTGCTCCAGCTTGTAGTCGTTCAGGTACCAGCCCTGGGTGCCGTTTTCCAGCGCGAACACAGGGTTGGGCACGCCGAAGTTGATCAGGGTTTGCGCGCCGATGATGCTGCGCGTGCGGCCAGCGCAGTTGATCACGATGGGCGTGGCCGGATCCGGCACCAGGTCGCGCAGCCGGTAAGCCAGCTCGCCGTTGGGGCAGCAGATGGCACCGGGAATGTTCATCTTGCGGAATTCCGAGACGGGCCGCCCATCAAGCACCACCGGGGCCTGCTCGCCTGCCTGCATGGCCGCCAGCTCCGTGGCCGAGACGCGCGGCGTGCCGTAATGGTGCTCGGCCAGCTCGCCGAAGGTCTTGGAGGGCACGTTGACGCCAGCGAACAAGGCGTAGCCGGCGGCCTGCCAGCCCGGCACGCCGCCGTCCAGCACGAACAGGCGGGTGTAGCCGAGAGTGGACAGGGCCTGGGCGGCGCGCGCTGCCACGCCGTCGGCGTTGTCCGCCAGCACGATGCGCGCCGCGGTGTTGGGGGCCAGGCGGCCGATATCCAGTTCCAGCCGGCTAAAGGGGAGCGGCACTGCGTAGAACGGATGGCCTTCGCCATACTGGCCATGCTCGCGGATATCGAACAGGGCGATCTCGTCTTGGTCGTGCAGCCAGGCCTTGAGGGTGACCGGGTCGACCTGGGTGTAGCGGGTGTCGGGCGTGTTCAGGATGGCGGGCATGCGTTTGTTCAGGCAAAAAGGGGGCCAGGCCTCCTGGCCGCACGCGGGCGGGAGGCAACTGGAAATGCGTTGGATATGGGCTTCGGCTGAAGCCGGGAGGTGGGTGGGTGGTTAGCGCCGCACCTCCCGGGTGCCGTTTAGCGGCGCGTCTTGACGCCCACGCTCATGGCCTGGCAGCGGCCGGTCTCGAGGTCGTAGGCAGTGCGCCCCGTCAGGGTTTCCAGCGCGCGGCCGTACATGTGCAGGTGGCGGATCACGGATTCGCCGCGGATTTCCACCGAGTGGATGTCCTCGGGCAGCAGCGCGATGCCCGACCCCGGGCCCACTTCCACCGTGTGCGAGTGCTTCAGCGTGCCGACGCCCGGCTCGCTGCCATCGTCGGTGCGCAGGTAGACGTCGTTGTACTCGGTGCCCACCACGCCGGCCACGCAGGCCCAGGTGGTGTGGTCGTGCGGGGGAATGCGCTTGCCGGGGCGCATGACGTTGAGGTACAGCGCGAAGGTCTGGTCGGGATCTTCCGCGATCAGGTAGCGGGCCTGGCGTTCGCCTTCCTCCGGTGGGGCGAACTCGCTCTGCGCCCACAGGTGCGGCTTGGCCGCGAGCTGCTCCACCTGGCCCAGCACGCTGGCCAGCGATTCCCGGGTGACGCCACCGCTAGCTACGATTTCCTTGATGGATTGAATTGTGTCCCCGACGGCGGCCTGGCGTTGTTGTGCGATCGACATGTCTCTAGAATCCTTGCTGAGTCTTGATGGTTCTCGGTTTGCGGGGTGGTACATAACCTTGCATGGTTTCACTGTAATGAAGGCTGGCGCCTGAAACCACTTAATCACTCATGAAAATACTTAAGCAAGTCTAATGGATGCGTAATCTCGATCTGGACCTGTTGCGCACTTTGGTGGCGATTGCCGATCACGGTACCTTTGCTGCAGCGGCGCAGCGGCTGCACCGCACCCAGTCCGCCGTCACCCAGCAGATGCAGCGGCTGGAGGAGCAGGTGGCGCTGGCGCTTTTCGAGCGGCAAGGGCGCGGCAAGCAACTCACGCGGCACGGCAACAAGCTGGTGGAATACGCGCGGCAATTGCTGAACCTGAACGACGAGGCGCTGCGCGTGCTGCGCGAAGGCGATCTGACAGGCTCGTTGCGGATCGGGGCGCCGCACGATGTGGCCGACACGATCCTGCCGCCACTGCTGTCGCATATCGCGCGTGCATCGCCCGCCCTGCGGCTGGAGATCCATGTGGGACGCAGCCCCTTCCTGATGGAATCGTTGCGGCGGGGGGAGATCGACCTCACCGTTTCCACCCGGGAAGACACCAGCCTGGACGGCCTGGTCTTGCGCACCTCACCCACGATCTGGGTTTGCGCGGCGGATTTCGCCTATGAGAACGGCAGCACGGTGCCGCTGATCCTGGCTGACGAGCCCAGCCTGTTTCGCAAGCTGGCGCTGGATGCGCTGAAGGAGGCTGGCGTGCCCTGGCGCGCGGCGTATTTCGCGCCGAGCCTGATCGGCATCAAGGCGGCGATCCGCGCCGGGCTGGGGATCACGGCGCGCAGCATCGACCTGCTGGGCGCAGACATGCGGGTGCTGGGCGACAAGGACGGGCTGCCGCGCCTGCCCGATGTGACGTATTACTTGTGGGCGCGGCCCAATGCGGCCAACCCGGTGGCGCGGCAGGTGTTCTCCATGCTCAAGACCACCTTGCAGCGCGGCATCACGGCCGTGTGAAGGTGGCTTGAGGATGGCTTGAGCTTGGCTTGGGGCCAGCAGTCCCTCAGGCTGCCGGCGCAAGCCGGAAGGCACCCACCGCCTCGGCAAGCTGGCGCGCCTGCGCTTCCAGCGATCCGGCCGCGGCGGCTGCCTGCTCAACCAGCGCCGCATTCTGCTGGGTGACGGTTTCCATCTGCGTCACCGCCTGGCTGACCTGCACGATGCCGGCGCTTTGTTCCAGCGACGCCGACGAGATGTCTTCCATGATCCGCGCCAGGCGGCCCACGGCATCCACGGTCTCGCTCATGGTCTGGCCGGCCTGGGCGACGAGCGCGTTGCCGGCGCCCACCTTGCTGGCCGAATCGTCGATCAGCGACTTGATCTCCCGTGCCGCGTTGGCGCTGCGCTGCGCCAGCGCGCGCACCTCGCCCGCCACCACGGCAAAGCCGCGGCCCGCCTCGCCCGCGCGCGCCGCTTCCACGGCGGCGTTGAGCGCCAGGATATTGGTCTGGAAAGCGATGCCGTCGATCACGCCGATGATGTCGGCGATCCGTTGCGAACTGCTGCTGATGTCGCCCATGGTCTGGACCACGCCGCGCACGTCGTCGCCGCCGCGCGTGGCCAGCCGCGCCGCTTCGGCGGCCAGCGCGCTGGCCTGGCGCGCGCTCTCCGTGTTGTTGCTCACCGTGGAGGTGAGCTCCTCCATGCTGGCCGCGGTTTGCTCGAGCGACGCGGACTGCTGCTCGGTGCGCGAGGACAAGTCTGTATTGCCGGCCGCGATCTCGCGCGCGCCGATGTTGACCGAGTCCGAGCTGGCGCGCACCTGGCTGACTGTGCGCGTGAGCGCCGCCTGCATGCGTGCCACGGCGGCCAGCACGCGGCCCACCTCGTTATTGCCGGCGGCAGCGGCGGGATGGCTCAGGTCGCCGTGCGCCACGCGGTCGAGGTGCTCGGCGGCCGTGGCCAGCGGCGCCACGATGGCCGCGCGCAGCCCGAGGTGCACCGCGACGATCAAGCCTAGCGCGGCAGCGATGCCAACCACCACGAGCTTCACCACCCACTGGTAGCGCGAGCTGCTAGTCTCGCTTTCCTGCTGCGCCAGCTGGCTCGCCTGTTCCTGGAAGCGCTCGACGCCCACCGAATATTCGGCCCCGGAGGCGGTGATGTCGCGCTCGTTGATCGCCGCGTAGGCGGCGGGGTCTCCCGCGCGCAAGGCGGCCAGGGCTCGCTCGACCGTGCCGGCATGCCGGCGCGCGGCATCCACGACCTGGCGGCGCTGGGCGTCGTCCTGGCCTTCCAGCACGGGCGCGGTCGCGAAGCGCTGCAACGCCTCGGCCGAGCGCTTGAGCGATTTGCCGGCGGCGTCGAGCGCGCCGGTGTTGACTTCGGTGCTGCCCTCGCGGGCCGAGGCGTAGGCGCGCGCGAGCGCCGAGCGCGCCCGGGTCATGTCCTTGTACGCGTCGTTGAGCAGCAGGGCGCTGGCGGAAAGCTGCTCCACGCGACCGGTCGCCTGGTCCGCGGCGCGCAGCGCGAGCACGCCAACGCCCGCGCCGAACACGATCATGCAGGCAAAGGTCACCAGGACTGCCAGCAGGGCAGTGCGCACGCTCAGGTTTTTCATCATCGTCTGGAACAAGGGTTTGAGATCACTGGGCTAACGGACGGCTTTGGCCGGACTTGACCGAGGCCGGCGCGCGGACGCATGAAAATTTGCGCAAAATCAATCGCGGGCCCTGAATTCGCCCTTCAGGTGCGGTTTTGCGCACAATTTATAGCGCGGCCTCAAGTTGTTGCTGCACCACACCGATAGATTGGTTTTCCGCCCAGCGCGGCATTCCAGCCTTTCACTATCCGGGCCTCTTTCCCATGCTTGCCAGCCTCACCATCCGCGCCCGCCTCATTGCCACCGTCTCCCTGCTGTTCCTGCTTGCGCTTGGCGTGGGTGTGGCCGGCTTGCTTGGCTTGCGCGCCGCCAACGACGCCCATGAGTCCACTTACTCGAACCAGCTTGCCTCCGCCCTGGCGCTGGGCGAGGCGGACCTGAGCCTCACCCGGGCGCGTACCGCGCTGGACCGCGCCATGCTGTACCCGGACAGCCCGGAAGCTCCCGGCCTGCTGGAGCGCACCGAAGAGCTCACGCGGCGCTCTGACGAGGCCTGGAAACGCTTCATGGTCCTGCCGCGCGACAGTGAGGAAGACCAGCTCGCGGTGGCCGTGGCGGCCAAGCGGGATGCCGCCAACCGCGAAGGCATCGCCGCCATCATTGCTGCGCTGCGCGCCAAGGATCGCACACTGGCCGACCAGATCATGGATGGCAAGCTGTCCCGGCTGTTTCGGGATGCCAACGACAGCAGCCTGAAGCTGAGCCGGTTCCAGATGAAGATGGCCGCGGGCAATTTCGAAGCGTCGCAGGTGGCGTACCGGCATTTTCGCCATGGCGTGATTGCCGCGATCGTGCTGGCGCTGCTGGTGGCGGCCGCCTGCGCGGTGTTCCTGCTGCGTGCCATCGTTGGCCCGCTGGAACTGGCGCTGACGCAATTCGACCGTATCGCGGCCGGCGATCTGAGCCACGCGGTGCAGGTCACGCGCCGCGATGAAATGGGCCGCTTGCTGGAAGGCCTCGCGCGCATGCAGGCCAGCCTTGCGCTTACCGTGGGGCGGGTGCGCCAGGGCTCGGATGCGATCACGGCGGCCACCCGGCAGATCGCCGCGGGCAACGCGGATTTGTCCAGCCGCACGGAAGCGCAGGCTGCCTCGCTTGAGGAAACCGCATCTAGCATGGAGCAGATGACCTCCACCGTGCGCCAGAACGCAGATAACGCGCGCCAGGCCAGCCAGCTTGCCGTCAGCGCGGTCGAGGTGGCTAGCCAGGGCGGTGCGGTGGTGGGCGACGTGCTGGCCACCATGGGCGATATCAGTACGGCGGCCAGGACGGTCGCAGAGATCATCGGCGTGGTCGATGGCATCGCCTTCCAGACCAATATCCTGGCGCTCAACGCCGCCGTGGAAGCTGCCCGCGCCGGGGAGCAGGGGCGCGGGTTCGCGGTGGTTGCCGGCGAAGTGCGCGGGCTGGCCCAGCGCAGCGCCGGGGCGGCCCGCGAGATCAAGTCCATGATCGAGACGTCGCTGGCGCATGTGGCTTTGGGCAGTGGCCAGGCCGGGCGCGCGGCCAGCACCATGGAGGAGGTGGTTGCGGCAATCCGCCGGGTGACCGATATCATGAGCGAGATTGCGGCGGCTTCGGTCGAGCAGAGCAGCGGCATCGAGCAGGTCAATCAGGCGGTGGCGTCGATGGACCAGTCCACCCAGCAGAACGCAGCGTTGGTCGAGGAGGCCGCTGCGGCTGCCGCGTCGCTGGAGGACCAGGCGCGCCAGCTTAACCAGGCCATCGCGGCGTTCCGCGTATAGGCGGCCCCAGGGCGTGCCGGGAGCGTCGGGAGCGCCGGTGAGCGGCGGGAAATGATGGGAACATGGCAGCAAACGCCGGGATGGCGCACGCGCACTTTGTGCGTTAGGCCCCATTAGACTAGGGTATACGTTGTGACGAGAGTGGCGGAATGGTGCCATCGTTGCCAGCAGGCGCCCGGCATAGGCCGACGCGCCGGGAAAAGCCCCGGTTTCCTCGCAAACGGACCTGAATCGTGCGTCGACGTGTCTGGCCCAGGCTCCTGGTATTGGCTCTGCTTGTAGGGGGCGGTTACCTCCTTTGCGCCGTCGTTGCCGAGGAACTTGCCACCTCGCGGTTGCAGGCGCGCTACTTCGCCGGGCGGGCGAAAGATGTCGCCTTCGCGGTGAAGGACGGCCCGAGCGAACGCATCCGCTTTCCGGACGACGGCCCCTATGACCTGCGCTTCGGCTATAGCCGGATCCCGCAGTTCACCGAATTGCTGGAAGCGCGGGGCTTTCGGCGCGAACGCCAGGCACGGTGGTCCGACCGCATGCTGGAACTGACGGACTCCGGCCTGTTCGCGCCCTATCACGAGAAGACCCAGGCCGGCCTGGACCTGCTCGACTGCAACGACCTGCCATTTGGCGCCAGGCGCACACCGCCTCGTACCTACGCCAGCTTCGCGGACATTCCGGCCCTGCTCGTGAACGCGCTGCTCTTCATCGAGAACCGCGATCTGCTCGATCCCGAATTTCCCACGCGCAATCCCGCGCTGGACGTGCGGCGCTTCACGCGCGCCGCATTGGATCAGGGCGTGCATTTCTTCAACGACAAGCACGACGCCGCCGGCGGCAGCACGCTCGCTACCCAGATCGAGAAATACCGGCATTCGCGCGCCGGCCGCACCGGTTCGCCCAAGGAAAAGCTGCGCCAGATGGCCAGCGCATCGATGCGCGCCTACCTGGACGGCCCGAACACCGTGGCCGCCAGGGAGCGCATCTTGCTGGATTACCTCAACACCGTGCCGCTCTCGGCCCGGGCCGGCGTGGGCGAGGTCAACGGACTGGGCGATGGCCTGTGGGCCTGGTACGGGCAGGACTTCGACGAGGCCAACCGCTTGCTGGCGAGCGCCGCCGGGCCGGGACCCGGCGCGGGACAGGGCGAGGGCGAACTCGGCCAGCGGCAGGCGCGGGTGTTCAAGCAAGCGCTCTCGCTGATCATTGCGCAGCGCGGGCCATCGCATTTCCTGCGCCGCGATACCGCCACGCTGGTGGAGTTGACCGACAGCTATATCCGCTTGCTCTCGGCCGCCGGCGCCATCCCGCCCTGGCTGCGCGACGCTTCGCTGGCCCAGTCCTTGACGCTGGGCGCCCCGGCGCTGGACCGGCCGGAGGTGTCATTCATCTCGCGCAAGGCCATCAGCGGGGTGCGCACCGATTTGCTGCGCTATCTTGACCTTGGCAGCAGCTACGAGCTGGACCGGCTCGACCTGACTGCCCACAGCACCATCAACACGGGCCTGCAGCAGGTGGTCACCGAGGCGCTGTTGCGCGCGGGCACGCGTGATGGCGCGCATGGTTTCGGGATGTACGGCCACAACCTGCTGCGCGAGGGCGACGACCCGGGCAAGCTGGCGATCAGCTTCACGCTCTACGAGAAGGTCGACGGCGCCAACCTGTTGCGCGTGCAGGCCGACAACCTGGACCTGCCGTTCGACCTGAACCGCGGCGCGCGGCTGAACCTGGGTTCCACCGCCAAGCTGCGCACGCTGGTGACCTACCTGGAAATCCTCTCCGAGCTCCACGAGAAATATGCCGGCATGTCCGCCGCCGAGCTGCGCGAAATCAAGCCGGCCAAGCTGGACGCACTGACCCAGTGGGTGGTGAGCTACCTGCTCGCCGCGCCCGACAAGAGCCGCCGCGCCATGCTGGAAGCCGCCATGCTGCGCCGCTATTCCGGCAGCGCGGGAGAGGCCTTCTTTACCGGGGGCGGGCTGCAGACGTTCAGCAACTTCGAGCGCTGGGAAAACATGAAGATCATGACCGTGCGCGAAGCGTTCGAGCACTCGGTGAACCTGGTCTTTATCCGCCTGATGCGCGATATCGTGCGCTACGAAACCTATCGCCTGCATCCCGATGCCGACGACTGGCTGAACAATCCGGCCGCGCCGCAGCGCCGCGCCTACCTGGTGCGCTTTGCCGACAAGGAGGGCAGCGACTACCTGCGTGCCTTCTATGGGAAATATCGCGGCATGAGCCAGCAGGAAGCGGCCAGGCGCGTGCTCCAGAACCGCCACTTCTCGCCGGTGGGGCTGGCGGTGACGCTGCGCAGCATCGATCCCGACATCGATCCGGCGCAGTTCAACAAGGTGATGCTCGCCACCCTGCCCAAGGCGGGGCTGACCGATGAGAAGCTGGCCAAGCTGTACAGCAAATACGGACCGACCAGCTTTTCGCTCAATGACCGGGGCTACCTGGCGCGGGTGCACCCGCTTGAGCTATGGCTGCTCAATTACCTGCGCCAGCACCCGGACGCCAGCCTGGATGAAGTCTTGCGCGACAGCACCGAGCAACGCCAGGAGGTGTATGCGTGGCTGTTCAAAACCCGCCATCCCGGCGGCCAGACGCGCCGCATCCGCAGCCAGCTGGAGCGCCAGGCCTTTGTTGAAATTGCGCGCCGGTGGCAGCGCCTGGGCTATCCGTTCAGCGCGATCACGGCGTCCTATGCCTCGGCGATCGGCGCGGCGGGGGACCGGCCGGCTGCGCTGGCCGAGCTGGTCGGCATCGTGCAGGGCAATGGCGTGCGCCAGCAGGCCATTGCCCTGCGCAGCCTGGAGTTTGCGGCAGGCACGCCGTACGAGACTGATTTTGGGTTGGGGCAGAAGGGCACGCGCTTGCTGAGCGAGGATATCACCGAGGTGGTACGCGCCGCGCTGATCGGCGTGGTGAATTCGGGCACGGCAGGCATGCTCAAGCCAGCGCTGGGTGGCAGCGGCATCGTGGCAGGCGGCAAGACCGGCACGGGCGATCATCGCTACGAAGTCTACGGGCCCGGTGGCAGGCTGATTTCGTCGCGCGTGGTCAGCCGCTCGGCCACCTTCGTGTTTTTCCTTGGCGAGCGCTACTTCGGCAACGTCACGGCGTACGTGCAGGAGCCCTATGCCGCGCGCTACGCCTTCACCAGCGCGCTGTCCGTGCAGTTGCTCAAATCGCTGGCGCCAACCATCCTGCCACTGGTGCGCGACGGCGGCGTGCGTTCGCCGCTGGCGTGCAAGCACTGAGCGGCAGCGCTGCCGGGGAAACCTTGGCCGATCCACTTGCAGTGTCTGCGGCCGTGCGCCTGGCCAGAACCGCTTCGCTTCATTTTGAAACGGCCTCTCAATCCCAGCTATGTCGTCGGGCGCAGTAATTGTCCTCGGAGGTGCGGGCGTGCCGTTCGTACTCGGCAATGACCTGCAAGGTGGCGGACTGGAGCAGGGAGCCTGCGGTGAGCAGGGCCGCGAGATCGCGCAGGCCCTGCAGGCAGGTCACGGTGGGGGGTAAGGCTTGGTCCTGCATGATGCGTTGCTGGCTCGGTGATGGGCGGGATGTGCCTCCCGACGATTCGATTGTAGGTAGCGCCGGCCGTGCCAAATGCAAACCAATGTGTCCACGCGTACCTTCAGGGCCTGGAATCGAAAATCAGTTGCTCCGGAGCCACGGAACATAGCGCGCGAGCAGCGCCGCCATCACAATGGCGCCGCCTATCCACAGCACGATGATGACCGCGGCCGCTACGCGGCTGCTTGGGCGTTGCCCGGCCGCAACGGCGGCGGCCCGGTACTCGCGCATGAGGTCCGGCGGGATCATCCGGATGGCCAGCATGACCCCGAGCGGCACCAGCACGACGTCGTCCAGGTAGCCGAGCACCGGGATGAAGTCGGGGATCAGGTCGATCGGCGACAGCGCGTAGCCCGCCACCAGCAGGGCCGTGGCTTTTGCGTACCACGGCGTGCGCGGGTCGCGCGCGGCCAGCCACAGGGCATGGACATCGCGCAAGACCTCGCGCGCCCATTTGCGCCCGTTGGCGGCCAGCCGCGCGCCGTGGGCCCGCGCATCGTCCACCACCGGCACGAACGCCAGCACCAGCAGCAACGCCGCCAGCGCCAGCGTGGCGCTGAATCCCAGTTGCTTGAAGCCCAGCGCGCCGACGACGCCGCCGAAGAAGAACAGCGTCACCAGCGCGGCCAGCATGCGCAGCCGGGACCGGTTGGCCAGCACCGGCGGCCTGGCCTCGTCGGATTTGGCGAGGTTCCAGTAGAACAGCTTGCCGAGCTCGATGCCGATATCGGTCACCATCCCGGTGAGATGGGTAGTGCGGATCTCGGCGTGGGAAATCTTGGTGATCATGGCGTTTTGCAGGCCCATGATGAAGCACAGCACCATCACCGTGGCGGGTATGAACAGCCATTGGTGATTGCCAAGGTTGCCGCCGAGCAAGCCAAAGCACAGCAGCAAAATGGCCTCCAGCATCAGGGGCAAGGCATATTCGCTGTTCAGGTGCTCGCGCCGCGCCCAGTTGATGAGCACGGCGGAAGTGGCCGCGCCAGCCAGGAAGGACAGCAGTGCGCCAAGTCCCTGCAGGAGCAGCCCGACCTGCCCCAGCGCCAGGTGGTCCGCCATGGCCGAGACGATGCCCGTCATGTGGGAGGTGTACTGCTGGACGGCAAGGAAGCCCCCGGCGTTGGTGGCGCCGGCCACAAAGCTGAGATAGCCGGCAAGCTGCCGGTTGGCGCGCGGGCTGCGTACCCGTCCGGTGAGGTTGCGCAGGTAGGTGATGGGCATGGTCGCTGACTGCCGGGCCGGCCGCTTAGTCGGTCAGCAACGCGCAGATGACGCGCAGCGCCACCGACTCGTCCGGGCCGCTGGCCTGGATGCGCAAGCGCAGGCCGGCGCGCGCCGACAAGCGCATGACCTCGGAGACATTCTTGGCGTCCGCCGCGCAGTCGTTGCCGCTCAGCTGGATGTTGCACTCGAACTGGCTGGCCGTGGTGGTCAGCCGTGTGGCCCTGCGGCCCTGCAGGCCGTGTGGGCTGGACATCTCAATCGTTGCTTCTACCACATCACCCTCGGTAAAACCTCTATGCAGCGTGGACACCGGGCAAGCCGGAAGGCGGGCAACAGGCACGGCATGGCCTGACGCCAAGTACTGAATGGTAATCCAATTACCTTGCCCGGCACATGGATGCCACATGCCGCCCACTGCTTGCTGCCCACTATCTCCCGCCTCGCTGGCAGAATATGGCTTCGCCCGGCCATGCCCGATGCCTGTGCCGTTTGTCTTGCCGCCATGTTCTTTCCGGAGCCATTGCCCCACCATGCAAGCACGCCCCCAATCTGTTGCCGTCCCGTTCCGTCCGCTTTCCCTGGTGCTCGCGGCGCTCGCCCTGGCAGGCAGCCATGCCGTTGCGCAGACCATCCCCGTGCCAGCGGTCTCGCCCGCGGTGGAGCGCACGTACGCCACGCTCGAAGCCGCCCCGCTGGTCAGGAAAGTGCTGGCCGACGTGAGGGCGGATGACGCGCGCTCGCTGAGCGATCTCAAGGCGCTGACCGAGATCCCCGCGCCGCCGTTCAAGGAGAAGGCACGGGCCGAGCATTTCCTCTCCCGGCTCAAGGCGCTTGGCCTTGCCGATGCGCATATTGATGCCGAGGGCAATGCCATCGGCATCCGCAAGGGCAGCGGGAATGGCCCCAAGCTGCTGATCTCGGCGCATCTGGACACGGTCTTTCCCGAAGGCACCGATGTCACGGTCAGGCCGCGCGATGGCCGTCTCTATGCACCAGGCATCTCGGATGACACGCGCGGGCTGGCGGTCCTGTTGTCATGGCTCAAGGTGCTCAACGACAACCAGGTGCGCACCGTGGGAGACCTGGTGTTCGTTGGCAACGTGGGCGAGGAAGAACTGGGCAACCTGCGCGGCATGAAGGCCGTGTTCCGCGACCACCCGGATATCGACGGCATGGTCGGGCTGGAGCCAGGCGTGGGCGACCGGGTGCTGTCACTCGGCACCGGCAGCCATCGTTACGAGGTGACGTTCCGTGGCCCGGGGGGCCACAGCTTCGGCGCCTTCGGCCTGCCCAGCGCCATCCACGCGATGGGACGGGCCATTGCCAAGGTGAGCGACGTGCGCCCGCCCGAGGATCCCAAGACCACGTTCACGGTGGGCACGGTGGGCGGCGGCACGTCGGTCAACGCGATTGCGGGCGATGCGCGCATGGCGGTGGATATCCGCTCCAACGCTACGCCGTCGCTGCTGGAAACCGAGAAGCAGATCATGGCGGCCATCGAGGCCGGGGTTGCCGAGGAAAACCGCCGCTGGCATCCGGCCGACGCGGCCAGCCAGATCACCTACCAGGTCAAGCAGATCGGCGACCGTCCGGCGGGCCGCACGCCGCCTGACGCCACTATCGTGCAGGCGGCGGTGCGCGCCATCAAGGGCTACGGCAAGGGCACGCCCAGCCTGCGCGGCGGCAGCACCGACGCCAATGTGCCGATGTCGCTCGGCATTCCCGCCATCATCATCGGCAGCGGCGGCAAGACCGGCGGCTTCCATGCCCGCGATGAGTGGTACGACCCGACCAACGCCTGGGAAGGCGCCCAGGTCGGGCTAACCACCGTGCTCGGGCTGGTGGGCGTGCAGGGCGTGAGCCAGCCGTTGCTGGAAAAGCGCGCCGCCAGGTAGCCAGCGGGCGGTGTCGGCCTAAGTCGCCACCGCGACCAGATGCGCGAAGCGCGCATCCGCCGGGGCGGGGGGCGCTGCACATGCGGCTACCAGCCGGCGGGAGGCTGGCGCATCGCCACTCGGGTCGTAGTAGCGCCGCGGGCCGCCAGGGTTGGGTGGTACGGCGCGGGTCTCGATGCGAAACCCTGCTTCGCGGCTGCCGCGAAGCTCCGGCACCGCCTGCAACAACCGCTGCGTATAGGGGTGCGTGGGCCGGTCGAACACGGCATCGCGCGTGCCTTGCTCGACCGCATGGCCGCGCAGCATCACGATGACGCGATCGGCCACTTGCTCGACCACGCCCAGGTCATGCGAGATCAGCAGGCAGGCAAAGCCATAGCGCCGCTGCAGCTTGGTTAGGGTATCCAGCACCTGCTTCTGCACGGTCACGTCGAGCGCCGACACGGGTTCGTCTGCGATGACGATATCCGGGCGCATCACCAGCGCCCTGGCGATGGCCACGCGCTGGCGCTGGCCGCCCGAGAGCTCATGGATATGGCGGGTGGCGTAGCCCGCATCGAGGCCGACATCGGCCAGCGCCACCAATACGCGCTCACGCCGCAGGGCCGGAAGCACCGAGCGGTCCGCGTGCAGCCCCTCGCCAACGATGGCCTCGATACGCATGCGCGGGTCCAGCGCCGAGTACGGGTCCTGGAACACCATCTGCACACGATGGCGCGCGGCCTGCAGCGTCGCCCGGGAGGCCTCGGCGAGATTGCGCCCGTGCAGCAGGATTTCGCCTTCGGCTGTGCCTGCCAGGCCCAGGATGGCCTTCATGATGGTGGTCTTGCCGCTGCCCGATTCGCCGACGATGGCCAGGGTCTCGCCGGGGGCGAGTTGGAAGCTGGCGTCGTGGACCGCGCGTACGGCCTTGCGCCGGAACCAGCCATCGGCAACGTGATAGTCCACCGCCAGCCCGCGCACCTCCAGGATGGGTACGGTTGCCGCGGCGGGCGCCGCCGGCTCGTTGCCGCGCTTGGGCAGGGCATCCAGCAGGCTTAGGGTATAGGGATGGCTCGGGTGTGACAGTACGTCCGCCACGGCGCCGGTCTCCATTGCCTCCCCGCGTTTCATCACCAGCACGCGCTGGGTGTACGCGGCGACGAGCGCCAGGTTATGGCTGATGAAGATCAGCGCTGTGCCTTCGGCCCGCGTCAGTTCCATCATCAGCTCGAGCACTTCCTTTTGCACCACGCAATCGAGCGCGGTGGTGGGCTCATCGGCAATCAGCAGCTTTGGCTTGAGCAGCATCACCGCGGCCAGCAGGATGCGCTGGCGCATGCCGCCGGAGAACTCGTGCGGGTAGCGCTGCATCGCCGCGCCGGCGTTGTGCACCTTGACGCGCTCCAGCATGGCGACGGCCTTGTCGCGAGCCTCATCGTGGCGCAGGCCGCGCCTGAGCACCAGCGCCTCGGTCAGCTGGCTTCCAATGCGAAAGGCTGGGTTGAGCGAGACCATGGGTTCCTGGAACACCATGCCGATCTGCGTGCCGCGCGTGGCCAGCCAGTCCTGCGCCGGCTGGGCCAGCAGGTCGCGGCCCTGGAAGCTGGCGCTGCCGCCGGTGATGCGGGCGGCGTCGGGCAACAGCCCCAGCAGCGCCTTGCCAATCATGGTCTTGCCGCTGCCGGACTCGCCCACCACGGCCAGCGATTCGCCGGCGCACAGGTCAAAGGAGATCGCGTCGACCACGGTATTGAGCGTGTGCCTGGCGCCGGGGAAGGCGATACTGAGATTGCGCACGCTCAGCAGCGGCGCATTTGCGTTGGAATCTGCCATTGCGGTCATGCCGAAGCTCCCTTCATGCGCGGGTCGAGCATGTCGCGCACCGCGTCGCCGAACAGGTTGATGCCAAGCAACGCGAGCGAGATCATGCCGCCGGGAAACGCCGCCAGCCAGATGGCCTGGTCCATGGCGCTGCGGCTCTCCGCCAGCATGCCGCCCCAGGTGGGTGCCGGCGGCGGCACGCCCAGGCCAAGGAAGCTCAAGGCGCTCTCGGCCAGCAGCGCGGAGCCGAACAAGGAGGTGGAGAACACGATCAGCGGCGCTACGCAGTTGGGCAGGATGTGGCGCGTCACGGTCCAGGTGCCGCTGTTGCCCATGGCCTGCGAGGCCACGACGAAATCGCGCTGGCGCAGCGACAGAACCGCGCCGCGCGCGATCCGTGTGACCGAAGGGGTGTACGCAAGGCCAAGTGCCAGCACCACGCCCCATTTGGAGGGCCCGAGGATGGTCATGATGCCAAGTGCGAGCAGCAGGCCGGGGAAGGCCATCAGCGATTCGATGAAGATCATGATGCCGCGGTCCCACCAGCCGACAAGGTAGCCACACAGTACGCCGATGACGGTGCCCACGGCCAGCGCGAACAGCACTGAGCAAACGCTGACGGTCACGCTCACCGCGGCGCCGGCCATCACGCGCGACAGCACGTCCCGGCCGAAGTCGTCGGTGCCGAACCAGTGTTCCGCGCTGGGCGGCGCAAAGCGGGCGAGCAGGTCGCCGTCGATGGGATCATAGGGCGTATGGATCATGCCCGCGATGGCTAGCAGGAGCACCAGCGCCATCAGCGCTGCACCCACCACGGCATTTGTGTATTTGAGTTTCGACATAGCGTTCTACAGCTTGATGCGTGGGTCGAGCAGCGGATAGAGGAGGTCTACCACCAGGTTGACGGCGACATAGAGCAGCGCGATAAACAGCAGGCAACCCTGGACCACGGGATAGTCGCGGGCGTAGATGCTCTCGATCAGCAGCCGCCCGATGCCTGGCACGGTAAACACGGTCTCGATTACCGCCGCGCCGGAGAGCAAGTGGCCGAGGATCAGGCCGATCACCGTCAGCGTCGGGCCAAAGGCGTTGGGCAGCGCGTGGCGCAACAGCACGCGGCGCTCCGGCAGGCCCTTGGCGCGTGCGTGAGCCACGTATTCCAGGCGCAGCACTTCAATCGTGCTGGCGCGCATCATGCGCGTGATCGCGGCGATCTCGGTCAGCGCCACGGCGATCACCGGCAGCACCAGGTAGCGCACCGCGCCGAAGCCGGACTCGGCAATCGACTCGAAGCCATAGGTGGGTAGCCAGTTGAGCTTCACCCCGAACAGCCAGATCAGCAGGATGCCGATCCAGAAGCTCGGCATCGACACCAGCAGGATGGACGACGAGACAATGGCCACGTCCGACGCCTTGTTCTGCCGCCACGCGGAGAACAGCCCGGCCGGCACCGCGATCAGGCAGGCCAGCGCCGTGGCGGCCAGCACGATCTGCGCGGTCACCGGGAAGTGCGACAGGATCAGGTCGCGCACCGGCTCCTTGCGGGCGATCGACATGCCCAGGTCGCCATGCAGCGCGCGGGCGGCCCAGATCGCGTACTGCTGCGGCAGCGGGCGGTCCAGGCCGAGCGAGGCGCGCACCTCGGCCAGCACCTGCGGGTTATCGATATCGCCGAGCATCAAGGTGGCAGGATCACCGGGAATGGCGCGGATCATGCCGAACACCAGCAGCGAGACGATCAGCACGGTGGGGATGGCGGTGCCGATCCGCTTGAGCATGTAGGACAACATGGCGCGCTCAGTGCTTGGTGAGGTTGAACAGACGGGGCTTGCGCAGCGCCCAGCCCTTGAAGCCGGTCACGTTGCGGCTGACCACGACCATGCCGGGCTTGTTGTAGACCATCGCCATCGGCACGTCGGCAATCATCATGTCGTGCAGCTTCTCGAAGGTTTGCCTGCGCACGGCTTCGTCCGGGTTGCCCTCGATGCTGTCCAGCAGCGTGAGCGCTTCGGGGCTTTCCCACTGCGCCATCGGCGTCTTGCTCTTGTTGCCCAGCATGTCGCGATAGAGCAGGGCGGGCTCGGTGCGGGCCGAGTAGCCGAAAGCCATCAGCTGGAACTTGCCTTCGCGGAAATTGGACACCTGCGTGGCCCACTCCAGCATCTCCAGTTCGGTCTTGATGCCCGCCTTCGCGAGCAGCGATTGCGTCACCACCGCCAGCCGGTACATGTACGGGTAGCGCTTGTTGGCCTGGATCTTGATCACTTCGCCTTTGTAGCCCGCGGCGTCCATCAGCGCCTTGGCCTCGGCGAGGTTCTTGGCGTAGCCACGCTTCTCGGCCGCGGAGTAGTAGCGGCTTGCGGCGGGGACCAGCGACGGGTTGTACTGCGTGAGCCCGTTGTTGAGGGCCTTGGTGACGGCCGGCAGGTCCAGCGCCAGCACGATGGCGCGGCGCATGCGCACGTCCTTGAGCAAGGGGTCGGTGCCCTGCATGAGCAGGTTCACGGTATCCAGCCCTTGCTCCACCACCACGCTCCAGCGCGGGTCCTTGGGCGGCAGATTGTCTTCGTCGGCGTTGATGATGTCGACCTGGCCCGCCATCAGTGCGGCCTTTTGCGCCGCTGCGTCGGGGATCACGACAAAGCGCAGGTTGGCCAGCGCCTGCTTGTTGCCCACCATGCCGTCGAGCGGCTCGGGCCGCGGCTTGTAGCCGTCGAAGCGGGTTAGCAGCACCGATTGCCCCTTCTTCCAGTCGGCGAACAGGTAGGGGCCGGTTGCCACCGGCTTGACCCATGCGCCTTGGGCATCGACGCTGCTCGGGTGCAGCACTGCCAGCGGGCATTGCACGTTGGCCATCTGGTCGAGGAACAGGGCGTACGGTTCCTCCAGCCGGAACACCACGGTATCCGGCGTGGGCGTGTCGACTGCTATCACCTTCGGCCCCTTCGTGCCGTCATAGAGGTTGCGGCACATCCACTCCGACTTGGGGTTCATCAGGAAGTTGTAGCTCCACTTCACCTCGGCGGACGTGACCGGCGCGCCATTGTGGAAGGTGGCGCCCGGACGCAGCTTGAACGTATACGTCCGTGCGTCGCGGGACACGGCCCAGCTGTCGGCCAGCATGGGTCCCACGCTCATGTCGGCGCGCAGCGCCACCAACGACTCCACCACGTGCAGCAGGATGTTGTCGGTCGAGGTGTTGCGGGTCCGGTTGCCGGGCATCGAGGTGGCTGTCCCGGCGCCATCCGCATAGCGGATCTCCGGCAGCGGCGCGGCGCTTGCTGCAGTTGCCGCGCCGGCAACTGCTAGCACTAGCGCGAGCCGGCGGGCGATCATCGTGATCTTCGTCATGGTCTCTCCTCCGCTTGGGGGGGCGTTCTTATAGGCGGTATTCGACGAAGTGGCGCGATTCGTAAGGCTTGCGGGCAATCCACATCGCGCCCGAGGCCGGCTCCATCAAGGCGGTGGCCACGGTCGCAGAGATGCTGGCGAAGCTGGCCGGCTTGGGCGAGCGCAGCACGCCGTCGGGCTTGGGCAGTTCATCGGCCAGCGCGGCCTTGATGATGTCCCAGTCGATGCGGCCGGCCGCGCGGGCGAGCGCGGCTTCGGTGCGGCGCTGGCGGTAGATGGAGTCGGGGTTTGCGGCCAGGCCCTTGTCCTGCAGCTTGGTGCGCGCCACCGGGCACATCCAGTGGTTGGCGTGGACCAGCACGCCGTTTTGCGGGGTGATCCAGAAGATCTCGTCGGGCGCGCATTCCAGGTCGACCGCTTCGCCCTCCGCCTGCGCCAGCAGCAGGTTGTTGGAGCAGAAGCGGGTGGAGGCCCACAGCACCTTCATGGCGTTGCAGATGTTGTCGGCTTCCAGCATCTTGCGGCGCACCAGCACCAGCGGCACCTCGGCGGGGCGCTTGTAGTCGAGGTTGGAGGTCAGGAAGTTGCCGCTCAAGGACACGCCGGCGCTGTTCATGCCGAGCCGAGCGAGGCTGCCCGCTTCGGTGAACATCAGGAGGTCCGGGCCGTTGTCGCGCGCCATGCGCACCACGATGCCAGTGTCGACGCATTCCTCGCGCCAGTCCCAGTTGTGCGCGTGAAGCAGGCGGCCATTCGCCGAGGCTTCGGGCAGCACGATGAGGCCGGTGCAGCCATCGTCCGGCTCGTCGCCCGCGGGCTTCAGCTCGGCGTGGCCGAACATCATTTCGGTGCGGCAGTTGATGACGATGATGTCTTCCAGCGCAACCTGCGCGCCGGCGGCGATGCCCTTCATTTCTTCGAGGTAATCGGGGTCGTAGCGCGTGATTGCCGGGGCCATGGCCATGGCCAGCGCCTTGAGGCGTTCGGCGCCGACGCCGCGGCGCTCCAGTTGCGTGCGGTACAGCGCGACGCTGCGGGCAACCCGTTCCGGCACCGCGGCGCCGTGCTGCCGGCCCCGCTCGAACGGGCTGCCATGCAACTCAACCAACGGGAAGGACGATTCTTGGGGTGACGACATTGGCAAGGCTCCGGCATGTGTGGTGGTACGGTGGGAAATATTTTGTACTAAATTAGAATGAAGTGCAATGTGACAATCCGATTATTTGCGCCGCCCCGTTTTCAGCGCTACCATCGCGGCTCTTGTCACGCCGTCTTGTGGCGGATGCACCGCACCCTGCCCGCGGAGCTCCACCAGGACTGATTCCATATCCCTGCCAATGCCAGCTTCCAGGAAACGGTCGGCGCCCGTGCGCGTCTCGCCGCTGCAAATCGATCTAGCGCGCCGCATCGCGCGCCAGGTGGTGGAGGGCGAGCTCCAGCCCGGCGCGCACCTGGCCGAGGAAACGCTCGCCGCCCAGTTCGAAGTGTCCCGCACGCCGGTACGGGCCGCGTTGCGACTGCTGGCCGAGCGCGGCCTGATCGCCTATCGCGCCAATAGCGGCTACTTTGTCGAGGCCAAAGCCGAAGGGATGGAAGTGCCTGACTTTGGCGAGTCGGGGATGGGCGGCGATGAGTTGTATCGCCAGCTGGTGGATGGGCGGGCGCGCAAGCTGTTGCCGGATACGCTGACCGAGATCGACCTGCTGCGCACCTATCCGGTGTCGCGCAGCCTGCTGACCAAGACGCTGATGCGGATGATGGCCGATGGCCTGGTGGAGAAGCGCGCTGGTCATGGCTGGCGCTTCCTGCCGTCGCTGGAGACGCCGGAGGCGCTGGCCGAAAGCTACCGTTTTCGCATGATCGTGGAGTGCGCAGGCTTGCTGGAGCCCACCTTTGCGGTCGACCCGGTGCAGATGGATCGATGCCGCAAGGCGTATGAGCAGGTGATCGAGCAGGGGTACACCAATCTTTCCCCGGGCGAGTTCTTTTCGCTCAACACTTCCTTTCACGAAATGCTGGCGCGTTTTTCCGGTAATCGTTTCATTCTCCAGGCGGTGCAGCAGCAGACTCAGTTGCGCCGGCTGGAAGAGCACGCCGCCTTCTATCGCCAGATCAACCTGATCGAAGCTTGTCAAGAACACCTGCAGATCATCGACGCGCTGGCGCTGGGCGATCGCGAATGGGCCGCCGCCCTGATGCGCCGCCACCTGGTCACCGCGCGCGACCTTAGCTAGCGGTTTCCTTTCTTCCCCGATTTGCCGCCACCTCCACCGCTGATCAGCGCGGTGCGGTGGCGTTCGTCCGTGCGCGCTGTTGGTGCTGGCGGAGGTGCGCATGCACTGCGGCTGTGAATCGTAATTGCACTTTATAAGTGTTTGGTACAAAATGGGCGGCACGTTGTTCCTCTGGCTGATCCTCCTCCTCTTCTTCTTTTTCTTCTGTCCCCGACCCAGACGCCGCCCATGTCCGCTCAGACCGTATTGCCCGATTCCCTTTCTGCCACGGCCGCCGCCCGGCCCGATTGCTCTCCCGAGCGCTCTCCCAATGGCTCGATGGACGCCTACTGGATGCCCTTTACCGCCAACCGCCGCTTCAAGCAGCAGCCCCAGCCCCAGCTGTTCTCCGAGGCCGACGGCATGTATTACGTCCGCCCCGACGGCAGTCGCGTGCTGGACGGCATCGCGGGGCTTTGGTGTGTCAACGCTGGCCACCGCCGCACCGAGATCGTCGATGCCATCGCCCGCACCGCGTACCAGCTGGACTATGCGCCGTCGTTCCAGATGAGCCACCCGCTGGCCTTTGAATTTGCGGAGGCCTTGATCGCCGAAGCGCCGGCGGGCTTCTCCAATGTGTTTTTCTCCAATTCCGGCTCGGAGGCCGTGGACTCGGCGCTCAAGATCGCGCTGGCCTATCACCGTGCCCGGGGCGAGCCGCAGCGCGTGCGCCTGATTGGCCGCGAGCGTGCATACCACGGGGTGGGATTCGGCGGGCTGTCGGTGTCCGGCATTGCCGGCCATCGCAAGCCCTACGGTAATCTGCTGCCGTGGGTCGACCACCTGCCGCATACCTACAACCGCGAGGCCATGGGCTATTCGCGCGGGCAGCCCGAGTGGGGCGCCCACCTGGCCGATGAGCTCGAGCGCATCGTGGCGCTGCACGATGCGTCCACCATCGCCGCGGTCATTGTCGAACCGGTGTCTGGCTCCACCGGTGTGCTGGTGCCGCCCGTCGGCTATCTGCAGCGGCTGCGCAGCATTTGCGACAAGCACGGCATCCTGCTGATTTTCGACGAGGTCATCTCGGGCTTCGGCCGGGTTGGCGGAGCCTTCGCGTCCGAGACCTTCGGCGTGGTGCCCGATATCCTGACCAGCGCCAAGGGCCTGACCAACGGCGCGGTGCCGATGGGCGCCACACTGGTGCGCAGCCATGTGTACGACGCTTTCATGCACGGCCCGGCCGGCAGCATCGAACTGCCTCATGGCTATACCTATTCCGGCCATCCGATGGCTTGCGCGGCGGGGCTGGCTGCGCTGGACATCTATCGCCACGAGGGGCTTTTCACCCGCGCCGCCGAGCTGTCCGAGCGCTGGGCCGACGCGGCGCACAGCCTCAGGGGGCTGCCGCATGTGGTCGATATCCGCAATATCGGCCTGCTGGCGGCGGTTGAGCTGGCGCCGGTAGCCGGCCAGCCCGGGCAGCGCGGCTATGCCGCGCACCTGGCTTGCCTGGACAAGAACTGCCTGATCCGCGCCTCGGGCGACATCATGGTGCTGTCGCCGCCGCTGATCATCGAGGACGCGCAGATCGATACCCTGTTCTCCACGCTGGGCGACGTGCTCAAGGCTCTGTAAGCGGGGAGATGTCCATGGATGCAATGACAAAGACAAAGGACGGGGCGGCGGCCGGGGTGCCAATGCTGATCGGCGGTGAATGGGTGCGCGGCGAAGCCGGTGGCTTTGTGCTGTCGGATCCTGCCAGCGGCAACGTATTCAATGAATTCTCCGGGGCTTCGGGCGCACAGGTGGACCGCGCAGCCGCGGCAGCCGCGAGCGCGTTTGCCGGCTGGAAGGGCCGCAGCGCGCAGGACCGCGCGGCGATCCTGCGCGCTGCGGCGGACCTGTTGCGCGCGCAGGCCGAGCCCCTCGCCGTCACGCTCACGCGCGAACAGGGCAAGCCGCTGGCGGAGGCCAGGGCGGAGTGGCGCAGCGCCATCGAAGTGCTGGCGTGGTACGCGGAGGAGGGCTTGCGGGCTTACGGGCGCATCGTGCCGGCCCGCGCCAGCGGCCTGAGTCAGCTGGTCACACGCGAGCCCATCGGGCCGGTGGCCGCCTTTGCGCCATGGAATTTCCCGGCGCTCACGCCAATGCGCAAGATTGCGGGCGCGCTTGCCGCGGGCTGTACGTGCGTGATCAAGCCGGCGGAAGAAACCCCCTTGTCCACGCTGGCGATCGCACGTGCCTTGCGGAGCGCCGGGCTACCCGACGGCGTGCTCAACGTGGTTTGTGGCGATGCGCCCGCCATTGCCTCGCGCCTGCTGGCCTCGCCTGCGATCCGCAAGATGTCGTTTACCGGCTCAACCCCCGTCGGGCGGCTGCTGGCGGCCCAGGCCGCGCAGCGCAATATCCCGGCCACGCTGGAGCTCGGCGGACAGGCGCCGGTGCTGGTGTTCGCCGACGCCGATCTCGACCTGGCGGTGGCGCAGGCAGGCAGCGCGAAATTCCGCAATGCCGGGCAGGTCTGCACGGCACCCACGCGTTTTCTGGTGGAGGCGCCGGCGTATGAGGCTTTCGTCCAGCGGCTCTCGGCCTATGCGCACGGGCTGCGCGTTGGCGCCGGCACGGACTGCGCCACGCAGATGGGGCCGCTGGCCAATGCTCGCCGGGCCGCGCAATTGCAGGCGCTGGTCGACGACGCGCTGGCGCAGGGCGCCGAGGCGTGCCCGGCCGGGAGCCTGCCTGCCGGGGATGGCTTTTACTTTGCACCGACGGTGTTGCATGGCCTGGGCGGCAACACGGCCCGCATCCTGCAAGAGGAGCCGTTCGGGCCGGTGGCGGCTTGCCAGCGTTTTGCTAGCTTCGACGAGGCGATCACGCTGGCCAACAGCGTGCCGTTCGGGCTGGCGTCCTATGTGTTCACGCGTTCGCTGAAGACCGCGCATCGGGCTGCGCAGGGGCTGGAGACCGGCATGGTGGGGGTCAATACGGCACGGGTGGCCGTGGCCGAAACGCCGTTTGGCGGCGTCAAGGACAGCGGCTATGGGTCCGAAGGGGGCAGCGAGGGACTAGGCGCCTACTTGCAGACCAAATCGGTCAGCCTGGCTTTCGATTGAGGGGGCAGCCTGCTGGAGGTCGGGAGCGGGGCGCCGCCCCGCTGCTTCCTAACGCCGCGAATGCATCTCTCCATGTTCCGCCGGATGCGGCTCAACCGCCCGCGGCGCGGCGATCCATTTCGCCACCGCCAGGGCATCCAGCGGGCGCGAGAACAGGTAGCCTTGCCCCATATGGCATCCCTGCGATAGCAGGAAGCGCCGCTGGGCTTCGTTTTCCACGCCTTCGGCGATCACCGCAAGCTTCAGGCTGTCGCCAATGCGGATGACGGCGCTGGCCAGCTCGCGGGCGGCGGCATCGCTTTCCAGGTCGATCACAAAGCTCTTGTCCAGCTTGAGCTGGTGCACCGGCAATTGCCTGAGGTAGCCCAGGCTGGAATATCCGGTGCCGAAGTCGTCCATGGACAAGCGCACGCCCTGCGCGTGGATGGCGGCAACGGTGGCGGCGAGGCTCGCGTCATCTTCCATCAGCAGCCCTTCGGTCATTTCCAGCACCAGCGCCTGGGCGGGCAGCCCATGGCGGGCCAGGGTCTCGGCCACTTGCGCCGGCAGCCCCGGGTCGCGGAAGCTGGCGGGGGAGATATTGACGGAGATCGTGGGTACGGAAAGCCCTTCCCGGCGCCACGCGGCCAGCTGCGCGCACGATTGCTCCAGGACCCAGCGATCCAGCGCGCCGATCAGGCCGCTGTCTTCGGCCAGCGGCACGAAGCGGTCCGGCGACACCATCCCAAAGTGCGGATGGTGCCAGCGCACCAGCACCTCCAGGCCGTAGAGGCGCCCATCGCGCAGGAACACCTGGGGCTGGAAGTTGAGGTGAAGCTCCTCGGCCAGCAGGGCGTCGCGCAGCGCGGACTCCAGCGCCAGGCGCTCCTGGGCGGCCCAGTTCATCTCGATGCTGAAGAAGCGGAACAGGTTGCGCCCCGCGGCCTTGGCGTCGTACATGGCCATCTCGGCGCAGTGCAGCAGGTAGTCCAGCGCGTCGCCGTCGGCCGGGAACATGCTGATGCCGATGCTGGCCGAGGGTGCAATGCTGGCGTGGTCGATGCGCAGCGGCTGGCGCAGCGCGGCCAGGATGCGCTTGCCCGCCGCAATGGTCTGGGCGCGGTCGCTGTCGGGCAGCACCAGCGCGAATTCGTCGCCCGACAGCCGCGCCACCAGCGCGGAATCCCCGGCGTGCGCGCTAAGGCGTTGCGCAACCTCGCGCAGCAGCTTGTCGCCGCCGACGTGGCCGAGCGAGTCGTTGATATGCTTGAAGCGGTCCAGGTCGACGAACAGCACGCTGAGCGTGGTGCCGGCCGAGCGTGCCGCGAGCAGCAGGGTGCCGGCCTGCATCTGCAGCAGGCTGCGGTTGGGCAAGCCGGTCAGTGAATCGTAGTGGTCGAGCTGCAGGATCCGCTCGGCGGCTTCCTCGCGCTCGAATGCGAGCTTGCACAGCGAGGCGCATACCTCGGCCAGTTGCTGGTGGAAGGCGTCGGGCTGGCGGACGGTGCGGCAGTAGAAGGCCAGCGTGGCAAGCACCCGCCCATCGCTTGCCTTGATCGGATAGGACCAGCATGCCGCCAGGCCGAGGGGTAGGGCGAGATCACGAAAATCCACCCATAGCGGATCGTTGGCGATATCACTGACCATCACCGGCTCGCCCAGCCACGCGGCCGTGCCGCAGGAGCCCACGGATGGCCCGATGGTCAGGCCGTCCAGCGCCGCCGCATAGCCCGGCGGCAGGCCGGGCGCGGCCAGCGGGTGCAGGCGGCCATCGGCGTCCACCCGCAGCACGGACGCGATCACGGAGGGTGCCACGCGTTGTACTTCTTCGCAGATCAACTCCATCACGGCCGGCAGCGGCTGCTCCATCACCATGGCTTGCAGTACCTTTCGCTGCAGCATCTCGTAGGCCCGCTGCTGGGTGATGTCGGAGAGGATGACGATGGCGTGATGCCGGTCGCCGGTCGCGCTGACCAGATGGCGAACGGTGGCGCTGACCCAGAGTGCGCTGCCGTTGCGAGCATACACCAGCGCCTCGTGGCGCTCGCCGCCCGGGGATGAGCGCTGGGCATGCAAGCGTTGCATCACGCCGGGATCGGTGAACTCGCCGGCCAGTATCTCGCGCGGGGTCTTGCCCCTCAGCTCCCAGGGCTTGTAGCCCAGCATGCGCGTGAGCCCGGCGTTGGCGTACACGATGTGCCAGTCGGCATCGACCACCAGCACGGCGCTGTCGATCTCGTCGGCAATGACGGATAGCAACGGGTGATCGTCGCGGCTGGCATCCGGGGGGCTGGCCACCTTCACCAGCAGCGTGCGCAGCGTAGCGTCTCCCAGGCGGGTGCTGGATTCCGCGACATGGCCAAAGCGAAGTTCGCCATCCGGCCTCAGGATCTGGACGGCGGGCAAGGGCTGGGCACGCTGCGCGTCGGCACCCGGCAGCTTTTGCACGAGCGCCTCCACGTTCATGCCGAAGACTTGCGTACGGGATGCGCCATAGAGTGCCTCCGCAGCAGCGTTCAGGAAGATCACCTTGTTGTCCGTGTTCAGGATGAAGACGGCATCGGTGGCTTGCTCGAGCGAAGTGCGGAACAACTGATGGGGGTCGGCTATGCTGAGCGCTTTGTCTCTATCTGGCATGAGTGAGGTAAACGTCGCTAACGACCGAGGATGCCTGCCTTGCCCGGTGGGCTCGCGGGACATTGACTCGGCTCTGAAGCAGGTATCGGCATCCGGTGCCGGATCCTGAAGTACTTTTTTTGCGCCGGCGTTCCCCGGCGCAGGCCTTGCGCTCCGATGGCTTGGCATAATTGCGCCCTGTCTTGACGGGGCGATGCGCGCGCCGTCCCTTTTTGCATCGATCGATGCGGGGATTCTTCATGATCATCTGCGCCGGCGTTGGCCCCGGGCACCTCGACTTCCTGACCCACGGCGTGGCGGAACTGATCCGTGGCGCCGACATCGTGGCTGGCTTCGACACGGTCATCGACGCCGTGCGCCCGCTGGTGCCGCCGGCGGCCCAGGTGGTCACCATGGGATACCAGGACCAGGTGGAGCGGCTTGCCTGGGTTGCCGCCGAGCACCATGGCGGCCGGCGCTGCGTGGTGCTGTTCATGGGCGACATGCATTTCAGCGGCTTCCAGTACCTGGAGCGGGTCGAGCGGGCATGCGGCCATCCGGTGGATACCGTGCCCGGCATCTCTTCGGCCCAGGTGCTGGCCGCGCGCGGCAAGGTTTGCTTTGACGAGACCACCTTCCTGACTTTTCACCGGCGCGGAGACCTGGAGCCGTTCAAGCGCCATCTTGTGCACGTGCTGGCGGACCAGCGCAACGCCATCGTGATTCCGCGCCCGTGGGATTTCATGCCCAGCGATATCGCCGCCTGGCTGGTCGCGCAGGGCGCGCCGCCCGAGCATCCGGTCGAGGTCTGGGAGAATCTGACGCTGGC
Organism: Cupriavidus sp. MPR-AND1C; assembly: GCF_058809705.1. Taxonomy (NCBI): domain Bacteria; kingdom Pseudomonadati; phylum Pseudomonadota; class Betaproteobacteria; order Burkholderiales; family Burkholderiaceae; genus Cupriavidus; species Cupriavidus sp. MPR-AND1C. The sequence goes on from NZ_JBXASU010000047.1 coordinate 59,427, forward strand.
CGATGCGCACTGGCGTGGCACGCTGGCCAGTTGCACGCCGGCGTTCACCGATATGAGCATCATGCTGATCCGTGCGCTGGCGCCAATGGCCAGCCAGATCGAGCCGCCGAGCCTTGCGTAGCCCCGCGCGCCGGCCGCGCCCGGCAGGTCCCGGCGTTGATCTGCCGCAATTCGGCCGCCTTGTCCGCTTGCACTGCCCCGCGCACGGAGTAGAGTCCATTTTCGGATAGTCGCAAAAAACGTCAGCAACCGTGTGCAGGGGTCTGCGGATCGGAGGGAGAACATCATGTATTTCAAGACCGTACTGGTCGAACTCGGCGCCGATCCCGGCTGTGCGGATCGCGTCAACCTGGCGGCGGAGCTGGCGCAGCGCTCGGCCGGCCATGTGATCGGGGTGACGGCCACCGGCATGCGGCTGGAGCCGTTCCGGGGCGCGGGCGACGAGGCGGGATACTACGCGGAACTGGCCCGGCGCCAGTTGCTGGCGCAGGGCGCCGAAGCCAGCGCCGCATTTCATCGGGCCATGAGCGAAGCGGCGCCCGGCGTGGGCTTCACCCATCGGATCATCGAGGACGACGTGGGCTGGGCGCTGGTCCAGCAAGGTCGGGTGGCGGACGTGGTTGTCCTGGCCCGCTTGCCGGGGCCGGAATCCATCCCGGTGCTGGTGGCACAGACCCCGGAATATGTGTTGCTCAACACCGGTCGCCCGGTACTGCTGGTGCCGCCGGGCGTGCGGCATCTGCCCTGCGAGCATGTCGCCATCGCATGGGATGGCGGGCGCGAGGCCGCCCGGGCCGTGGCCGATGCGATACCCCTGCTGCGCCTGGCCAAGCGTGTCACCGTGGTGTCGGCATCCAGCACGCATGACGGCGAGGCGACCCACGGCATGCCCGATGTGCCCGGTGCGCACGCCGGCCTGCGCGACCACCTGGCACGCCAGGGCATCACCAGCGTCATGCACGCCGTGCAAGGCAGCCACCGGGTCGGCCAGTTGCTGCTGGAGGCAGTGCGGCATTTGCAGGCCGACCTGCTGGTGGCGGGCGGCTATGGGCACGCCCGGCTGCGTGAGCTGGTCACTGGCGGCACCACCCGCACCCTGATGCGCCACGCCGACATTCCGGTGTTGATGTCGCATTGAAGGTTGGTCTCGGCCGGCATCAATATATTTA
>NZ_JBXASU010000048.1:0-58031 GCF_058809705.1 Cupriavidus sp. MPR-AND1C
GCATAAATGCATACGCAACGCGCAAATCATCTAATTTATTAGTTAAATTTATCCTGGTGTCAATAGGGCTACGTGGATTATTTGGCATGGCTAGGTTGGTATTTTTTGGCGGGGATAGCGCAAATATATACGCCAATTTTGAAAATACGGGAACGAGCATTACATTTTTTGATATAAGTGATGGATTTCTTGCCACTTTGGCGGCATTTTCTTCGGCATGGATGCTCTATTTCAAAAAATCATATATTGGTAAAAAGACGAAATATGCGCTGTGGGTTTTATTGATTCTGGAGGTCGCGATTGTAGTCCTCTCTTTTAGGCGATCATCGTTGATCGGAATGGGGCTGGGGGCTATGCTTCTCATTTCTGTGCTTCCATTGAGGAAGCGATTGTCTGCCATGTTTTTCTCATTCTGCGTCTTGTTTGGTGGTGCTACTTTGTTAACCGCGCTGCGACTTGATAAGGTGGATCGGAATGGAGGCAGCAATGGATTTCTTTTTGATGTCCTTGGTGGCAGTGATGGAGCAGAATCAGGCAGCCGAGTTTTGGAGTACACAGAAACTTGGCGTTCCCTAGGGGATGACTGGATCTTCGGAAAGGGCATGTGGGGAACCATGCAATCAAATTTGGCGGAACTTAGCTATCACGACGGAAATTTTGGATTCGTTCACAGCGGATTTGGACATGTCCTACTTAAATCTGGTGTGCTCGGGCTCGCGATGTTTATTGGTTTGCTGTTCAGCTTCTTCTTTTTTTACATAAGAACAAGAAAAAATCTTGTTGGCGAGCTTCGGATGCTCGCCGATGCCGGCGCCGCAGGCGTTCTATTCTGGTTTCCAACGCTATTGATTGGAACACCAATTATAGAGTTCCGCTCTATGATGATGATGGGCCTTGCCTTGGCGCTTCCATTTATTGCCGGACGCGCGTCTGTAATTAGAAAGAGAAACTATGCTTTTACGTAATTCTCTTTGGCATGCCGCCGGAGCAGGCGTTCCCGCGGTGGTGGCGCTGGCGACCATCCCAATGCTCGTTGCCGCCTTGGGTGCGCCAGGCTATGGCTGGCTGACGTTGGTTACTTCCATTGTAGGGTATTTTGGTTCCCTGGATATTAATCTAACATCAGGTGCTATTAAATATCTTTCTGAGGCTCATGCCACGGGTGACAGGCGGCGATTTTCACAGGTATTTTGGTTTTCGGTTGCGTTCTATTGTGTTTTGGGAATTTTCGTTTGTTTGGCTATAGGAATCTACGCCGAGGAACTGACGAACTTCTTTGGAAGTTCGTCCGTAGAAGAGAGGCCAAATATTATTCTTGCTCTACGAATTGGTGGGGTTGGTTTTGCAATTGTCCAGATTCAGAGTGTGTTGATTTGTGTGCTACAGGCGCTCCAACGCTATGATCTGTCCGCCCGCAACGAGATGATTTATGGCGTATTAGCCAACGTTGTTAGCATGATTGTCGCTGTCTCCGGCCTGGGTCTGGCGGCCGTCGTTATCGCGCGGGTTGCAGTCTCTGCGCTGAATTGCGGAAGTCTTGTCCTGCAATTACGGCTGCTGGGGGCGCCGCTCGCGTTTGTCGCACCCGATCGGGCCGTCCGCCGCGACATGCTGTCGTTCAGCGGCTATGCCTACCTCAGCAAATTAGCTGCGACACTCTATCAACACGGCGATAAACTGATTATTGGTGCTATTGGTGGGCCGGTAGCGGTCACTCTATACACCGTTCCAATCACGTTGGCCGGGCGTGTACTTGGCATGACGAGTCGACTTGCTGGCGTCATGTTTCCGCACGTCAGTACGCTTGCAGCGACATCTCGCCTTGAAGAGTTACGTTCGACCTACCTAGGTGCTCTCCGCTACATTACTTTTGTTAATTTCTGCGTCTGCGCGGCGATTGTGCTTGCTGGCGATGCCTTTTTGGGACGGTGGGTTGGCCAGGAATTTGCGGTCGAAGGGTATGCAGTTTTGGTACTCATGGCCTTCGCTATCCTCGTTGATTCGCTGACAAACTTGCCTTCTATCGTGAACGATGCTCTTGGGCATCCACGTGTCTCGGGCGGATTCGCCTTGGTCCGCGGTGTTATCGGCGTGGTTCTGGTTTTCACCGGGATGAAGTTCTTCGGTATTATTGGCGCTGCGGCCGCCCATCTGCTCACGGCTATTGTGTTAAGCGCGGCATTTCTTGTCTACGTCCATGGTCGCACGGTGCCACTTCGCTTGAAAGACGCGATGGGCAGCGTCTGGCAGCCAATTTTGGCTGGTGTGGCCATATTAGTTGCGTTTCTCGTATTAAGGCATTTCTTGCCGACGGGACTAGTGGCGACTGTCGCAACAACGGTAATGGGCATGACTGCGCTTGGAGCCTTGGGAATTTGGTATGTGTTGTTGATCAATGACCGGGCTGCCTTGGCGGCGGGCTTGCGTCGAAAACTTGGACGATAGGCACCGGTGCGTATTCTCATTGTTAGTGAAGATGTGCCATATGCTGCCATGGGTGGCTTGGCAAAACACGCATTAAATCTGGCTCGGGCGTTGATTCGTGCGGGGCACTCGGTTGACTTCCTGGGAGGCACACAGAATCCCATCGAAGCGGCCGGGGTGGAGGGGGAGTTTGGCGGTCAATTCATTGGTGCACTGAGCGGCCATCTCGCGGGTTGGAAGGAGCATCGCTTAGGTTTTTATATACCTTACAAACGAAGCTGGCTAGCTAGGCGGTTCGCTCGCATCATCGAAGAATTCGCCGCACACTATGACGTTGTTCACTATCACGGCCATGTTCCGAATCTAGCACGCTATCTAACTCCGGGGATTCGGTTCGTCCAGACCCGACACGATCAGGGTAGTGACTGCCTTAAATATACCCGCTTCAAGAATGGGGCCATTTGCAAATCTACCGAGGCAAGGGATTGCGTGGAGTGCATTTCGGCGCAGCCCAATGTTCTGCAGCGTACAGTCTCAACTATGGCTGTCCGAAGCTTCCGCAGAGAAGTCGCTGATAGTTTCCAAAGACACCAGACCGTGTTTGTTTCGGAAATGTTGCATCGGAATTTTTCTCGAACCATGGGGCGGCAGGATTGGGGAACAGTCATCCACAATTTCATTGATTCCGGGAGCCTTTCTCGCGCGGCCGCGGATCCGCTACGTTTGCCGGATGCTGCCCCGATCGAGATAGTTGTCGCGGGTAAGCTCTACTCGCCCAAAGGCATCGACCAACTGATCGAGCTTTTCTCGCGCAAAGAGATTCCAGCCATGCGGTTGGTTGTCGTGGGTGATGGTCCTCAGTTGCAAAACTTGCGGAATCAGTATTCTTCGACACGCATTCGATTCCTCGGGTGGTGTGACGCCCTACACACGCTGCGTCTAACCGCCGGGGCGGACGCTGTGGTAGTGCCTTCGGTCTGGGAGGAGCCTTGCGCTACCACTGTGCTAGAGGGATTGTTGCTCGGGAAGGTAACCTTCGCTTTGGCACAAGGCGGCACGCCAGAATTAGCTCGCTACGCTACATATTCCGAGCAATTGAAGCTAAGCGAAGACCTGCCCTCACTAGTCAATGAGCTTGCCAAGTTCAAGATCCGGCCGGATTTTGTATTCCCACAACTTAATGGAGCTGGCGGCGTTGACCAGGCCGTTGAGCATATTTTGACAGTCTACCGCCGCGCCATGGCGACGCGGCCGAACGAATATGAGGCCCATCCATGCCCCTAACTTTTAGCATCATTACCTGCACCTGGAATAGCGAGAAATTTCTTGAGCAATCCATAGCGTCTGTGTTGGCGCAAGACTATCCGCATGTAGAGCTCGTCTTTGTCGATGGGGGATCTGATGACGGCACCCTTGAGCGCATCCGTGCACTGACGCGCCCTTATGTCTTGGTCGAAAATGTTCGGGGAGGCATCAGCAATGCCATGAACGCTGGTGTTCTGGCCGCCACCGGTGACGTGGTCGCCCATCTGCATTCTGATGACTACTATGCGCATTCCGGGGTACTTTCTACGGTAGCCCGGCAAATGGAAGGTAGTGGTAAGGGCTGGCTTTTTGGTCGGATCGCAAGAGATGTGAGCGGAAGTATCCGCAGCGAAAATTTCGTTGCGCCAACCTACAGCTCCCAACGTCTGTTGCGTGGCAATTTCGTGCCGCACCCCGCGACCTTCGTCCGGCGCGATCTTTTCTCTCAAGCGGGCTATTTCGATACTGCGCTCAAGTATGCAATGGACTACGATTTCTGGTTGAAACTCGCCAATATCTCCGAGCCGGTCCAACTGAACGAAGTACTGGCGGTGTTTCGCGAGCACGCCGGAAGCCTTTCCACGAGTAATCGCCGCGCTGCTATGGAAGAGGATTTTCGCGTCCGCATTTCTCACGCCGGCAGGAATCCCCTCGCGCTGGCTGCGCACTACGCCCGCTTTCTTGTGCGTCGCCGCCGCGCCTTGTCGGGATCGGTCTGACCATGCCGCTATTCTCTCTGGTTCTCGCTACCGTCGGCCGTACGGACGAACTGAACCGACTCTTTGATAGCCTTGTTGCTCAAACCTGCCGTGATTTCGAAGTCATTCTTGTAGATCAAAATGCGGATATGCGACTGGCGCCCTACATTGCGCGGGCACGCAATCTCGGCATCGATATCAGCGTCGAGCGACTTCAGCCCCCCAATCTTGCCGCGGCTCGCAATTTGGGTATCGCCGCCGCTAGAGGCGATTGGATATGTTTTCCTGATGACGACTGTTGGTATGAACCTGAGGTACTTGCGAACGTGTTGAATACCAGCCAGCGCGCGCCTCGCATGCAGGGGATGGTTGCCTGCTGGGTTGAACAGAGCGCAGCCCGAAATTCGGCGGATACTTCCCCCGGCAATTTGCAGCTTGCTTCTTGGCGAAGTTTCAGGGGGGGAGACGCCAGTTCGATTTGTCTTTTTTTTAGGCGTACGTTAATCGAAGGGCTGGGAGGCTTCGATGTCCGGCTTGGTGTGGGTCAGTGGTACGGTGCCGGGGAAGAAACCGACTATGTGTTACGTGCACTTGCCAGCGGTGCTGAACTGGGGCGCTGCACTTCAGCGCGAGTGCACCATGCTTTTGTCCCGCTGTCCTATGGCAATTGGCGGGCAGCTTGCCTTCATGCTCGCCGTCGTGCTCGCGGTACCGGAGCGCTGTACGTGAAGCATCGATTGAGCTTCGCTGTCATTCTACGAGGCTGCATCGCCCCATTGGCTCTTCCGCTCCTGCAAGGGCGTGGAGTCAAGGCATTGGTGCAGGGAGTTGCCACCGTTTTGGGGCGGATCGAGGGAATGACTGGTTGGTATCTAGGGAAACATGACCGAGCTAGGTGGTAGATGATAGTGCTTTGGAAACTATTGATTTCTTCGCTCATAGATGCATCTGGCTTCGGGTTCATCATTCATGGATGAAAGCAATCGAGGTTAAATTTTGACTTCAAATCGTAACGTGGTTATTGTTCAACGTCGACTTACGAATTATCGCGTGCCTCTTTTCGAGCGGTTGCGAGTTATTCTGGCGGAAGACGATGTTAATCTTCGCTTACTGGTTGGTAATTCCGATGCAAGCGAAGTACTTAAGCGTGACGAGGGTCACCTTGATTGGGCTGAGAAAGTCGACACGGCCTATTTTGCCGGGTTTTGTTGGCAACCATTTGGCAGGAAGGCAGCGGATGCCGATCTTGTAATCGTCACCCAGGAAAATAGACTTATTTATAATTTGATTGCATTGACCATTTTTAGGCCCCGTCGATTGGCATTTTGGGGGCACGGGAGGAATATGCAATCAGCTCGGCCGAGCGGAATCAAAGAAAAGTTCAAAAGATGGACGGCCAGTAAGGTGGACTGGTGGTTTGCATATACGGAAATGACTCGCGATTTTATATGCCAGGACGGTTTTCCTATTGATAGAATCACGGTTCTAGATAATTCTATAGACACAACTGTATTGCAACAAAGTAAAGATGGTATAACCGAGGAGGATAAGGTTAGCTTGCGAAATGAGTTGAGTGTTGGTTTCGGCCCTATCGGTGTATTCATCGGTTCTATTTATGAATCAAAGCGGCTTGGTTTTCTTTTGGAGGCAGCAATAAATATTCGAAAGAGACTGCCGAATTTCTGTCTCCTTGTTGTCGGAGATGGCCCCGATCGAGGAGTTGTGGAGGACTTCGCCAAAAGCGAGTTGTGGGTCAAAGTGTTGGGGTCTCGTCATCAGCGGGAGAAGATGGAGATTTTGGCAATCTCTGACGTCTTGCTTAATCCAGGGGGTGTTGGCCTTGGGATTCTCGACTCCTTTGTTGCTGGGGTCCCGATGGTTACTACGAATTCAGGAAACCATGGGCCTGAAATTTCATACCTGAAACATGACGAAAACGGTGTGATTTCGAATAACTCGATTTCCGACTTCTCCGGGGAGGTTATTAATTTGCTGAGCGATTCGGAGCGACTGAGGCGTCTTGGTGAGGGCGCCTTGAATTCAGCCAAGAGATATTCTATAGAGAAGATGGCCGTAAAGTTCAAGGCGGGTATTTTTGAGGCGTTGCAAAGATAAAGGATTTAATTTTCGTGGGTTATTTATATAAAGTATGGGTTTTAATATTTCTTTAGCGCTCAAATTTTGCCTAATTGTTTTGGCGGGGGTGTAATTTATATAATGCATATTTTGTTGGCTCACAATTCTTACGCTTCAACGGTCCCGTCGGGCGAAGATCAAGTAATGAACGCCGAAATGGCCTTGTTGCAAGCGCGTGACCATACGGTGTCTGGATTCACTCGGCATAGCGATACTATTCGCGCCAGGGGAGCGTGGGGCACGGTGCAGGGGGCGTTTTCGACCCCGTGGAATCCGTTTGCCGCCAGGGCCATGCACCGAACGTTGGACGTTGCCCGGCCAGATGTCGTTCACGTGCACAATACCTTCCCGCTAATCTCGCCTGCCATCTTCCACACTATTGGTCTGCGTGCCGCCCGTGTGTTGACATTGCATAACTACCGCCTGTTTTGCCCAGCGGCGATTCCCATGCGCGCTGGGAAAGTCTGCACTGACTGCCTGGATCGCCGCAACGTGCTACCCGCAATGAGACACGGTTGCTACCGAGGTAGCCATTTGGCAACCTTGCCCTTGGCTGTGAATGTTGCGCTGCACCGGTTCCTGGGGACGTGGACGAATCAGGTGGACGCCTTCATTGCTCTGAGCGAATTTCAACGGGAGCGTATGGTGGAGGCCGGCTTGCCGGCAAGTCGCGTCCATGTCAAGCCTAATTTTTATCCAGGGCGTCCGGGGGTTGTACCGTGGGCTGAACGTCCTGCCTATGTTGTGTTCGTGGGGCGATTGTCAGAGGAGAAGGGTGTTCATACGCTATTGAGGGCGTGGAAAGCCTGGGGGGCGGGCGCCCCGGAACTGCGCATAGTCGGCGATGGCCCACTTCGTGGCCAATTGGAGAGCTTGGCAGGCGGTCTGTCGGTGCGGTTTCTGGGGCAAGTGCCGTTCGTGGATGCGCAAGCGCAGATCGCGTCGGCGCGCTTGTTGGTGCTTCCGTCCGAATGTTTCGAAGGTTTCCCCATGGTGGTTCGCGAGGCATTTGCTTTCGGTACACCGACTGCCGTATCGAACCTCGGTCCGTTGCCCAGTATTGTGAAGCACGGCGGGAGCGGCGTCGTCTTTGATGCTGCTAGTGCCGATTCGTTGTTGACCGCCGTGCGTGCGGCATGGCGGTCACCGTCTGCGCTTGAACGACTAGGGCAAGGAGCGCGGCTAGCGTTTGAGGAGCACTACAACGAGGACTCCAACTATCAGACGTTGATGCAGATTTACGAGCAGGCCATTTTAGAAAACAAGCGAAAACGGTAATAAATAAAGCTATTTATAATAATTTCTTTGGAATGTCGGAATGAAGGATTGCGGTATTTGTTATAGCGGAAGTGGACGCGGTCATCCGCGGAAAGCAGTCACACCGTTTAGTCAGTGAATCCAGGCATTTTTGGGAGCGCTACATTATGACCATTCAGATCGCGTTCGCGACGGGGCGGCCGCTATGAACGCCGATAAATCATTCTTCTGTCGTCGCGCACAATTCGGCATCTTGCATTATGCCGCGCTTGCGTACTGCTTGACAGCGTTGGCTTTAGGTAGCGGTGGTGCGAGGGCTGCAGATCTGGAAATTACTGTTCATCCTGATCTATCTCGACTTGGTTCCGACGAGGTGCATTGCCCCGCGATCCCTGTGGCGCATTGCGTGGCCGGATTCAGCGAAGCGTTTGCTTTGATTCAACAGCCCGAATGGCAGCAAGCCCTTGATAGAAATTTCTCCAGAGTTCAGCTGCATTTGGTGGCGGGGACGTACCGCCTAACCGCTCCGCTTAGCTTGCGTTGGGGTGAGGGTGCGACGAGCAATGTGGCCTTTGAGATATCGGGTGTTGGGCCCAGAACGGTGCTATCCGGTGCGACGTTGGTGTCCGAGTGGAGCGCCGTGGACGAGCATGACGCGCTTACACGCCTTGCGCCATCTGCACGGAGCTCGGTGCGTATGGCTGCCGTTTCGGGATTGGGGTTGCCTCTCGCATCGAGTGCTTCAGCGCGTGGTTTTGGCTTGCCAATCAGCCCGACTCCAACGGAGGTTTTTTATCGCGATGCTCCACAGCCGTTGGCAGGTTGGCCCAATAGCGGCTACGGCAGAATCGTTCGCTCTCCAGAACTTCCCGCTACTGACAAGACCACGTTTGCTGTTGCCGGACGGGCGATAAGCGACTGGAAGGGCGAACCGGATTTGCAGGTATTCGGCTTCTGGTTTTGGGATTGGGCGGGGCAAACCTACGGGGTTGCGAGGAGGGACGCAGCCGCCAACGTGATGAAGATCGACGGTTCGGGCTCCCCCTACGGGATTAAGGACGGGCAGCGTCTGCGTGTGGAAAATTCGCTGACAGAGTTAGACATGCCCGGGGAATGGTATTTGGATCGAAGTCATGCGAGGCTGTACTTCTGGCCACCCGACACGCTGAACAGAGCAGATGTAGAAATCGCTGTTGCTACGTCGTTGCTGATTTTGGAATCCTCGCGGAACGTAACTGTGCACGACTTAGTTCTCGAGAAGACGCGGGGCGATGCCGTGGTCGTGAAGCAAAGTAGCGATGTGGCGCTGGACAGGGTGACGATTCGAGAGACCGGAAACCGTGCTCTGGTCGTCGAGGGTGGCGCCCGTTGTGGGGTTCGCAACAGCTTAATCGAAGATACCGGCGAGGGGGGGGTATCGCTTTCAGGCGGTAACCGGCAAACGCTGGAGCCGGCACATCACTTTGCGAAGGCAAACGTGATTCGACGATTTAGCCGCCTGGCGAAGACCTACCGGTTTGCGGTGCAGATCGCTGGTGTGGGGCAACTAGTAGAGGGAAATACGATTTCGGACGCACCGCATACAGCGGTCTGGTTTAGCGGTAACGACCATCGGATAGCTGGAAACGAGATTTTCGATGTTGTGAAGGAAACAAGTGACGCTGGCGCTATTTATACAGGGCGGGACTTCACCGCAAGAGGAACGGTGATTGAGGAGAATTTCCTGCACGATATCCGGGCTTTGGATGCCACGCATGAGGTGAAGGGGATCTATCTAGATGACCAAGCTAGTGGTATTGTCGTCCGGCACAACATCTTCGCTCGCGTACAGCAACCCGTCTTTATTGGGGGAGGGCGAGACAACATAATCGATGGCAACATTTTCTATGAAAGCAGTCCGGCCATTCATTTAGATGCGCGCGGGATGACGTGGCAGAAGAAATCGACTCAAGACCCCAAGCTCGAACTGCAAAGCGGGCTCGACGCGGTACCCTACCTTGGGACGACTTACGCGAGCCGCTACGCAAATTTATCAAGGATTCGGGAAGACGACATTGGCGCACCGAAGTACAACCGGGCGCGCGGCAACGTGGTGGTAAAAGGCAGGGCCTATTCAGTTGAGAAGGCTGCCGAGGCGGGGATTGATCTCGGTGGACTGGTCGAACAGACGGAGGATGTGTTCGTCACCCCTGCTCCTATCGGGGGGCGCATGCGCCGCGAAGACTTTCGTACGCGGAACGAGAGTTTGGTCTTGCCGTTGCAATAGAGCGCCGCACTCGGAACGACTGTAGTCGCGGCTGGTCAGGTTCGGCTCACGGTAATAGCCGGGCGCCCCGCTGAGGCGCCCGCCTGGCACCCGTCCACCATAGAGTCATAGCACGTCTCTGGCTTTCGAGTTTGCTCCGCGTAGCAACTGCGCCGCAGCGAGCCCGAGGAAAAGGGTGTTCGTAACGAGGTACCGCCTCCAGAGTCGCGACGGTTCGCTGCAGAGTCGGTAAAACCATTCGAGCCCGTTCTTCTGCATCCAGTGAGGAGCTCTTGCAAGCGTTCCTGCATGGTAGTCAAACGCGGCTCCAACGCCGATCATCACCGCCTCAATGCGGCTACGATGCTCTGCCATCCATAGCTCTTGCTTAGGGCACCCGAGGCTCACCCAGACGGTACTAGCGCCACTGGCGTTGATCTTTTCCACAATGGCCTGATCTTCTTCTTCCGAGAGCTTGCGGAACGGTGGGCTGTGCATCCCTGCAATGCGCAGGGACGGAAATTCTTGCTTTAGCCGCTGCTCAAGTAGCAAGAGCGTCTCGATACGCCCGCCATACAGGAAGATGGACTGACCAGTGCTGGCAGCATGCGCGCAGTAGCGGAGCATCAAGTCCGGACCATTGATTCGCTCTTGTGTAGGAAACCCAAGTCGGCACAGCATCCAGGCGATCGGCGCGCCGTCGGGCGTCGTCATGTCGGCCTCACGTATCACTCGTGAGAACTCGCGGTTCGATCGCGCGCTGATGACAGAGTGGACGTTGCAAATGCAGACATAGCGCGATTCACGAGCCGCAGCCCATTTGTGTATTGAGCCGATGGCTTCGTCCCAGGTGACAGCATTGATAAATGCACCAAGTACCTTGCTTCCGGACATCGGCTTCATCTTGCCAGGCCCGCGAGTTTTTGGTGGTACGGCTTTGCGACGTCCAGGTCCAGGCACAGTACGTCGTTGCCGAGTTCAGCCAGGCAGGTCCCGGTGACCAGGCCCACATAGCCGCTGCCGATGATTGTGATTTTCATGACTACAGTCCGAAATATTGGGAATTAGTGTTTGCTGGCCTGAGGGCTCACTCGACCTAGCCGGGCGGCCAGGGAGATCAGCACTATCGCGGCTACGGCGGCCAGCAAATCTGTCAGCAGATCCGTCAGGTCCGAAGAGCGGTACGGAAAGAACGATTGGATGAATTCGTCGAGCCCGCCCAGCAGGGCGATGCCGGCCAACGTAATGGCGGCGCGGTAGCGGGTGAACGATAGATGGATTGCACCCGCGAGACAGGCGTAGGCCACGAGATGGAGATTCTTATCGCCATACTCTTGAGACAGAGCTTGCGCATTGCCCGGCTGGTTTCCCACCAGCAGCATCAGTAGGTAGAAGGCTGCTGCCAACGATAACAATAGCCTGGCGTGCGGCCCGAGAATCGACGCGGCAGACCGCGCCGACGGCTGCAATTCAATACGCATTCTGTCCAGTCCAGCCCTTGAACGCGGTCCAGAAGATGATGCGCAAATCCATCCAGAACGACCAGTTGCGGATGTAGAAGATGTCGTGCTCAACGCGCTTGGCCATCTTGTCCAGCGTATCGGTCTCGCCCCGGTAGCCATTGATCTGCGCCCAGCCGGTAATGCCGGGCTTGACGCGGTGGCGGAGCATGTACAGATCCAGCTGCTCCTTATAGATATTGTTGTGGGCCATGGCATGCGGGCGCGGGCCTACCACGCTCATCTCGCCTCTGAGCACGTTGATGAACTGGGGCAGCTCGTCCAGGCTGGTGCGGCGCAGGAAGGCGCCGATGGGGGTGATGCGATTGTCGCCTTTGGTGGCCTGGGTGACCACGCCGTGCTCGGCGTGGGGTTTCATGCTGCGGAATTTGTAGACGTGGATCACGCGGCCGTCCAGGCCCAGGCGCTCTTGCTTGAAGAACACGGGGCCGGGGGAGCTGCGTTTGATCAGCACGGCGATGACCAGGAACAGCGGGGAGAGGGCGGCGAGCACCAGGGCGGCAAAGCTGCGGTCGAATGCTGACTTTACTGCGCCGCGCACGCCTAGCGATGGCGGGCGGTTGAGTTCTACCGCGGGCATGCCCATAAAATCGCCTACCTTGTGGTTGAGCAGGTCGAAGTCCAGCAGGCTGGGCATCCATTTGATGTCGATGAAGTCGTTGCGTAGCGAGTACGCAATGCTCTGCATCTGGCGGGTGGCGCTCATCGGGAGTGTGATCCAGACTTCGTCAATCTTGTGCTGGCGCGCGAAGTCCGCAATCTTGGCGCTGTCTTCCACGCGCGGCACGCCGGCCGGCGTGGCTTCGTCTGGCGATGCGTAGATGCCCCCCACCCTGTAGCCCGTGCGGCGGTTGGCGGTGGCGCGGTGGTACATCTCCTGGCCGGTGCGGCCGTAGCCGACGATCAGCACGTGCTTGGTGTTCACGCCGGTGCCGCGGACCAGGCTCAGGACGGCCCGGCTGGCGATATGCAGCCCCAGCAGGCCGATGATGGACCCGAAGTACCAGTAGGTGGCCCAAAGGCGCGAGAGGGAGTCGGCTTGATGGAGGAGGAAGCAGACCAGGATGCTGATGAGCCAGACCAGGGTCCAGCCGGCCAGCATGCGCGTGAACAGCGAGAAGGCGCTGCGGCCGCGCCAGGAGGCGTACAGGTCGAACGCGGGCAACACGATAAACGCGACGGTGCAGCCAAAGTACTGGATGAACTGGTGGATGGGCGCACTGGGCGTGGCGTCCGTTTTGAAGCGGAGTTCGGTTGCCAGGTAAGCGGCAATCCAGATGATGGCTACGTCGAGCAGGCGCGCGGCCAGCGTGAGCTGGTCGTGGTGCCTGGCAAACATGTCGCGATAAACTCCCATGATCTTCCCCGAAAGCGTTCGCAATCCGGCCGCACGGTTGTGCACCCGAACTATTTATCCCCAATTGGTAAGGGCGGCGCGTCGCGATTGACTACGTCGGCCCGGCCATGCGCGCTGTCTCAAATGGCATGGCATTTTTTGATCGGACGAAAGAAGTCGGCGGTGGCTGCAGCATGTGCAGTCGATTCCGTGGCGCTTGGGGGCGGCTGACCCTCGTGCCCTTGCGTTGCCCATGCAGGCACGCTTCGCTGGAAACTCGTCGCTTCGTTTTAAACGGACGCTATGGGCGCCGGTTTGCTCGTCTTGTCGATGGGGCAGATAGTGCGGCGCAGCGACGGCTACCGGTACCCTGCGAGAGAAGGGAACGCGAGGGGATTGCTGGCGTGATTGTTGGCATCGTGGCGCGGGGTTGCCGGCAAGGCCGCGCATTGCGCTCGGGACTCGTGCATGGGGAGCGCGGTCTTGGGGCTGATGGGTGATGTTGGTGCGTAGATTGTTTAATGACGTATCGATTTTGTATCGGGGTTGATATTTGATTTTTTAATGACGGTAGATTCTTTATCTTTGAATTTTCTATCCCTACTTCAGAGGGGAGAATTGCCGGATGAATACGGGTATCAAGTAGGTGGGATGGCTGCGATCTCTCACGCTGTGTCTCGATGCTTGCGGGCGAGAATGATAAGTGTCTTTTTCGGCGCTTTTTATGTTGACGGGGAGGGTCGGGTGGCCGGCTTACCTGGCTCACGCGCTGGCATGGCGGGCCACCGGTGTGGCTTACCTGCCAATTGGGCCCCGTCACCAGGCCGATGACCGCACCAATTGCCAAAAAGTGAGACGCACGGTCAAGAGGTGCGCGGGCGTGGCTTTAATCTTGGGCGCTAGAGACCGTTGTCTATAAGGCGTGCGCGACAGGGGGTTGTTTGGCAACCCCTGCCCCTGAACTCGAAGAGATGGGGGAACCGACGCAACCGGGGCAATGCCGGCAGCGATCCGGTGTCTTGGCGGGTCATTAGGCGTATGACGGGAATGATGGGGATGTTGGTTATGGCTGAGTTATCTGGTTTGGCGGGTTTGGTTGGTGTGTCCGACATGTCTGAGATGTCTGATATGTCTGATATATCTGGTACATCTGGGGTAACAGAACAGGGTGGGGGCGCCCTGAGCCGTGAGCAGCTCGATGCTTACTTTGCTTCCTATGTGGGCATGGAGGGGGGCAGTCCGGCCGGCGCGGTCTGGTTCTGCGACGCCATGCCGACTGCGGATGGCGCGCGGCTGCCGTCGCAGCTTGTCCCGGTGCGCGAGGTACCGGCGTGGGATGCGCAATTCAGGCTGCGCCATCTGCACGAGATGGGCAAATGGCAAACGCACCAGCGCATTGCGCGCATCATGGCGGCGGCCCGGGAGATGGTGTTGTTCGGCCGGGATGATAGCGGCGATTGGCAGCGCTACCTTGCGCAATATCTTTACCGGCCGCGCGGATGGGATTTCAAGCTGAGCTTGTTCCCTTTGTCCATTCGCTCTGAGAGCGGGTTGTCGTGGACGCAACTGCACGGCAACCAGCCGGAGCTGAACCCCAAGTCCAAGTACCTCACGCTGTGCCGTCATGGTGCCCGGTTCCGCTTTATCGCCCAGTTGCGCCGGCGCGAGCGCCCCAAGGTGGTGGTTTGCCTTGGCGAGCGCTTCGAGGCGGATTATCTCCAGGCCTTCGACATGCAGGATGTGCCATATACCACGCACACATTACAGCCTGCCGATCAGGCGAAGGAACTGCGCGTTTATTTCAGTGAAGGTACGAACCTGATTATCTGTCCCGCGGTGGCCGGGGCTGCCGGATTAGCCTCCGATGTGCTCCTGAACGCTATGGGGGGTTTTATCAGTCAATGGCTGACCATGGCCGATTTTCAGGTAAGACCGCACGAGTCGGCGCTTTACGAGGCGGAGTACTACGCGGCCTGAGATGACGATGCGGTGGCGGTTGGCACGCAGCTCAGCGCCGTTCTCAGCACTGTTGCCGATGCAGCCACTGCCGGAAGTCATCGCCTTGCACTGCGAACGCGGCTTGCCTGAGTTCGGTGTTCTCGGGGCTGGTGGCATAGGCGCGCAGGTCGCTGGGCGACATGCCCAGTGATCGGCGGAACGCACGGGTGAAGTCCGATGCGCTATTGAAGCCCAGCCCGTAGGCGATATTGCTGACCGGCAAGCTGGGGAACTTCACGAGGTCGGCGGCGGCGGCCCGCAGCCGGCTCTTGCGGATATAGGCCTGCACGCCGCCTTCTTGCTCGAACAATCGATATAGGGTCGGGCGGGAGATCTCCATCCTGGCGAGCAGCCTGTCGGGGGACAGCTCCGCTGCGCCGGGGTCGGCGTCGATCAGCCGGCGTGCCCGGGCCAGCATGGCGACGCGGGCGGCGGCGCGGGCGCCGTCCTCAAGGCGCGCGCCTTTGCGAAAGGCGGCGGTGAGCAGTTGCACGCTAGCGTGCATGGCCTCGACAGCCGCTTGCGGCGCCATGCCGGGGATCTCGCGGCTCAGCGCCGTCAGGTGCTCCACCGCCAGCCGGGTCAGCGGGGTGTTGGTTTGCACGATGCGCCCGTGCGCGGCCTCGGCGCCGAGAAAGATGGAATCCATCATCGCGCGCGGCACGAAGACCGAGAGCGCGCGCACGGAACCCCGGTGCATGTGCACGGGCTGCCCATGGTCCGTGAGCAGGATGCCGCCCTGTTGGGGCATCGGGTTGCGCCGCATGCCCTCGACCACGCCGGCGCTGCCTTCGACGAACACCTGGAACGCATAGTGCCGCATGGTGTCCGTGGAGATGCGCGCGACGTTGCGCTTCAGGGAGAGGCCATCGCAGCGGCAGTCCGTGAAGAGCATGTCCTCGACCAGGTAGCGGTCGATGCTGGCCTGGAACGGGGCCGCCAGGGCGTCCCGGGTGAGGTTGACGTCCATCACATGCCCGACACGCTGGCGCCAGGCAAGGATTTGCCCAACGCTGGCGTCGCGGGGCCCGTCGCCGCCTACCTGGAAATGGGTATGCGGCAGGCGCGCGTCCGGGGCTGCCTCATGCTTCTCGGCCGTATTGGCCGCATCGGGCGTTTCACGCGTCGCGGGCGGCGGTTCCGATTGGTGCGGTAGCGTTGCGATAGGAGGCTCGGTCATGGGCGTGGTGCAACCCAGGTGCTGCATGGACCCGGCAAAACGCCGGCGCATCGGCACCACTCTATCGAAAAACCGAGATTCTTGCAGGCGCGCGTTGCGCCGGGCTAGTTCCCCCCGGGGCGATTGTGCAATGCGGCGCGCAGTGTCGTTACCCCGCGTAAGAAGGGAAAGAAGACTGCCATGAATCCCTCCAAAGGGGGGCGCATCATGATCAAATCTCCCGCAGAATCTCGCACCGCCAAGTGATTGTTTCGCGCAAACGAGATCGGGCTTTTTGGGGCGGTAGCCGGAGCGTCGCGGGATTGACGATATACGTGCCGGCAATCGCTTTCCTAAAGGGAAGAGCACTGATCCAGATTGGTTGTAGGCAGGTCAAATCCGTCGGAGCCAGGCTTTGCTTTATGCCGGCCGGCATCCGAGACGAAGCAGGTGGGAGGCGCGAAAGCGCGGGAAGCTCTGCCTTCCCCGCCAGCGGGTTGTCTCCATCGTTCTATTAGAGATTTGCCGGTGCATTCGAGGCGTCTCACGGCCCGTCACGTCGTATAGGTAGGTACTGCCTCAGCGCGTGGGCATCTTTAATTCCACCAAGCGGTAGGGGCATGGAAATAGAACAGAAGACCGTATTTTCACGTGAGCAGCTGGACGCGTATTTCGCGTCTTACGTTGGTATGGAAGGGGGAAATCCGGCGGCGGCTGTCTGGTTTTGCGACAGCACGCCGCATCCATGGGTCGAGTCGCTGGTAGCGCCGCTGGAGCCGCGCACGCAGCCGGGGGCCTGGGACAGCGCCTACCGTGAGCGCCATCGCGAGAGCATGGAGCGCTGGCAGTCGCATCAGAAGATCGCAAGGATCATGGCCGCGGCGCGTGCGCATACCTTTGCGAGCCCGCAGAGCGAGTGCGACTGGAAGCATTACTTCGATCAGCATCTCTATGCGCCGGGTGGGGCGGAGTTCAAGCTCAGCCTGTTTCCGCTGCCGGCGCACCTGATTGGCCAGACGCCCTGGTCCAGGGCTTTTCGCGGGCAGCCGGCGCTGGTGCCCAAGCAGCGCTACCTGGATCTGTGCCGCGCTGGCAGCCGCTTTCGCTTTATCGAGGGCATTCGCAGGGAGTGGAAGCCCAAGGTGGTGGTGTGCCTGGGCGAGCGGCATTTCTCGGATTTCGTATTGGCATTCGGGATCGAGCAGGCCCGGGCGGGGGATTTCATTTTGCAGCCGGCCGATCTTGTCAAGACGCTGCGCGTGCTGGAGCACGATGGCACGACCTGGATCATGTGCCCTGCGCTGGCGGGCGCTTCGGGGCTGACTTCCGATGTGTTGCTCGAAGCCATGGGCCGATATGTGGCGCGCTGGCTGGTGCCGGAGGATTTTCCGATCCGGCACTGAGCAGTAAGCACTAAGCGCTAGGTGCGAAGGGGGGCGCTGGCCGGCATCGGCGTTCGTCGTTGTGCATCGGCGTTCGTCGTTGCGCATCGTTGCGCATCGTTGTTTTCGTCTGACAACCGGGGAATTTGCGCGCGGCGGAGGGTGCCGTTGTGGCGCTCGCCAAGGGCGGGTGTTACGTCCCTGCATGCAAGCCTGCGCTTTCCCCCTCCTAGTAGGGGTGACACGGTTGTGGAGATTGTTTATCTAATGAAGCTGGCAAAGGCAGTAGCGCAGTTTTGTTGTAGTGCTGCCGATTCCGATCGCAAGAGCCAGCCAGGGTATCCATGAGATGCGACGAGCCAGGGCAGCGAAGGGCACCAACGGTGCGCTGCCAAGGCGTGGTCAGGATCCATAGACAACCTAGTGACCCATTGACCTATCGACGTATCGACGCATTGAAGCATTGACGCATTGAAATATCGACATATCGACGTATCGATTCAGGAGTGAGAAGAGTGCAAACCAATATCAGGAATATCTTTACCCTCGGCATCATGGCTTCCGCGGCAGCGGCACTTGTGGCTTGCGGGGGCGGCTCGGACTCGACGCCGACCCCGACGACGCCATCGGTCACCGTGCAAGGCAAGGCCGTCGACTTCTACCTGTCACAGGCTACGGTGACGTTCCTCGATTGCAGCAACAAGACCACCACGACCACCGCGACCGGGGATTTCACGTTCCCGGATGGCTGCTCCACCAGCGCGCTCAAGGTGACCGGCGGTACCGACATTGGTACCAACCAGCCGTTCACCGGCGTGCTGCAAGCGCCGGCGGTGACCTACAAGGCCGGCGTGACCCCGGTGATCACGCCGCTGACGACGTTGGTTGCGCAACTGGGCGCAGCCCAGGCCGCGGCGCTGGCGACCAAGCTTGGCCTGCAAGGCAAGGACCTCACCACGCTGGACCCGATGCAAGACGCGGCCGTGCTCAAGGCAGCCGTGGTGGTGCAGCAACTGGTGGACCAGGTCGCGAAGACGCTGGCAGGCTTGTCGAAGGCCACCGGCGGCACGTTGACGGCGGAAGCTGCCGCGGCGGCGGCGGCCAGTGCCGTGGCTAGCGCGGTGAACAATGCCTCCGGTACCGCAGACCTGACCAACAGCACGCTGGTCACGTCGGTGATCAACACGTCGGTGCAGAACGCCAAGGCAGGTTTCCCGGCCAGCGTCCAGGCCAACATTGCCGCAGTGGCGGCCAACGTCGCCGCGCTGGCCGGCCCGGTCGTGGCCAACCAGGTGTCGAACGTGAGCACCGCGCTGGGCACGATCGTGCTGGGCGCGAGCCCGTCCGCCACGCTGGCTGCCTTGCAGCAAAGCGGCTCGGTCAATGCGGTGACCGACAGCGCCAAGTCCACGACGAGCAATGCGCTGGTGGCGGCGGTAACGCCGGCCGCGCTGGCGGACCCCACGCTGACGACTAACCTGGCTGCGCTTGGTACGGCTGTCTCTACCGGCAACACCACGGCAATCCAGACCGCGGCTGGCAACCTGGGCGGCAGCGTCAACAGCGGCGCCATCAACGATGTGGCCAACAGCGTCAAGCCGACCAACTTCATCCAGTTGGCCAGCATGACCATCAATGGCCAGCAGTTCACGAACTTCAATGCCGTGACGGTGACCGGCGGTACGCTGAGCTCCATCAAGGTGGCGGCTTCGCAAAGCGGCGATGCATTTGCCGGCGGGGCAGCGGAAGTGCGTGCCGGCCTGAGCTACACGTACAACGGCAACAAGGTCGACGTCATCATCGAGAAGGTTGCGCTTACCTTCAACAACGGTGCATTGACCGGCGCGCAGGTCCCGGTCAACACGCCGTACTCGTTCCGCATCAGTGGCGGCAGCATCACGGCTAGCGTGGGCCTGACCAACGCGACTGCCGACAACCTGTTCGACAGCGCCAACGGCGGCTCGCTGAACCTGCCGTTCACGGTCTTCCTGGCCAAGCTGCAAAGCGCGGGCGCGCTGAGCGCCACGCAGATCGCTTCGCTCACGCCCAAGTCGACCAGCACCTTCCCCGTGACGTTTGCGGTGGCGGGCCAGAGCGGCAAGGCGGTAAGCGTTGCCACCCTGGTGAGCAGCAGCCCGCAGAAGACGCAGGCGCAGACGGTGCAGACCGCCACGTCTACGGTCAGCGGCAACGGCATCACGACCTCGGTCACGCTGAACCCCTGATCGGTGCGCGGTGAAGCCCTTCCCGTGGTCAGGGGAGGGCCTGCCCGGTCATCCGTCATGCGCGCCATCTGGCGCTTGTGGCGGGTGGCCGGCTTCTTTTTGTGTGCAGTCGGCCGGACCAAGAACTGGCTGACGCCATGGATGAGGTCCGTCCCCGGCCTCGGAGTCTCCCTATGCTGTTGTATCGCACGCGCCGGCTCGGCCATGCCGGTGCCTTGATGCTGGGTTTGTCGTGCGTCGGCGTTGCCCATGCGGCCCCCGACGATGTGTTTCTGCAGGCCGAGCCCGCTACGGGCGAGTTCACGTCATTTCGCGTGGAGGCCAGCTATGACATGGTCAACAAGACCGTGGATGTCTTTAACCTGCGAGAGGGCCAGGGCGCCGTGCCGGACAATGCCGGCGACTATCGTGGCGGCAAGCTGATGCTGGGCTACAAGTTCTCGCCGAAGTGGTCGGGATCGGCCACGTACTGGCGCCGCGGCATCGACTACGGGCAGGACAACAACCAGATCGATAGCTGGATGCTGGCCTTGCACTATGACCCGCTGGCCGAGCCTGGCGCGCGGGACCGCGTCATGCTGCGCTTCTCCCTTTGGGGCGACCGCGCCGGCAGCCTGACCCGCTCGTCCGCACTCAAGGTCAGGAATGCCACGTTCAACAGCGTCACGGTCAACGACGCCAACGATATCCAGGGCCAGGCCGATGTGATTTTTTCTGGCGACCTTACCGAGCGCAACAAGCTCACCGGGTTCTTTGGCCTGGGCGTGAGCCGCGTGACAATCGGCGGCATCAATACGCGGCTGCAACAGGGCGGGTGCAATTTCAATGTGAGCATTGGCTCGGACAATGTGGCCAGCGGCAACCTGGCCGCGCCTTGCCGCGTGGGCAACACCAACCTGCAGTCGGCGTCGTTTTCAACGGATGCCAGCCAGTACGGCCTGAACATCAACGACGATTTCAACTACACGGCCGGCTTCCTGAACCTGGGTGGCTCCTGGCGCTGGAAGTACGAGAACTTCAGCGCGCGGCTGGGCTATCAGTTCCAGTACCTGTTGCGCAGCAACGTCGATAGCCGCGCCAGTGCCTACGGCTATTCGCCCATCAAGTCAAACCATACGCTGGGGATGGAGCTGTCGTATGCGGTGGTGAAAAATGTCGAGGTGTTCCTGCGTGGGCAGGCATCGCTGTACAACTTCGTTGGCACGATCCCGTTTCTCTATAACGCCGCTACCGCGGGCAAGCTCGATCGCTATTACGGCTATGGCTCGATCGGTATTCGCTTCTCGGGGTTCTAAGGCAGGGGGCGCGGTAATGCGGCCTAATGCGGAGTTGAGCGGGAGGTTGCGCCTGGATTCGGGCGCGAGATGCCCTGGCAGAAAAAAAAGGGTGTAGGCGCAGGGTGCTCCTACACCCCTTGAACGAATCAGCAAGGGGTCAGTCTTGCTGTGATGGATTGTCTTACGGCTTGTATTACGTCAGTACCCTGCCTTAGTAGGTGGTCCTCCTTCGGGGGGGACCGTGCGTGGCCCGTGGCCATGCGGGCACTGAAAGAATAGGGTTGTGCCTGCAGTTGTGCCTGCATGTTGTGCGTGCATAGGTGCGGGCCAGCCTTGGCGTGGGGTGCTCCTTTGGGTTTGCCGTCATTTGAGTTTGCCCTTGGCGCAGCCAATCGCATTGCCGGGCGCTATGGTGGTATGGCGGTATGGTGGTATGGCGTGCTCGCGCGCGAGCTTGATGTGATGCGTGTGCATGTCGCACCCGGCCGTCCAAATGCCTTCCAGGAGCTTAGATTGCATTACGCGTTTTTCAGTGGCACGGCGTCTGCCGGCACGTGGGGCCCGCATCCGGACAGTGGCCCACCCGATCCGGTGGCCGCGCGCCTGGCGCGGCTGCGCCAGCGGATGGCGTGGCCCTCAGGCGGGCCGCAGGGCGTGGATGCCACGGAACGCGACCTGGATCACGAGGAACTGCTCTCGCTCACCCGGGAGGACCTGATCAGTGCGATCGAGTTCGGGCATATCTACCCGGTGTTCCAGCCGCAGATCAGCGCGCAGCACGGCGGCATCGTCGGGCTGGAGGTGCTGGCGCGCTGGTCCGACAAGGGGCGGCACCATGCCCCGGACAAGTTTGTCGGCAGCATCACCAGCCATGGCGTGGAGACGCTGCTGCTGGATCATTTCCTTGGCGCATGCGCTCGGGTGCAGACGCGGTTTCCGCAATACACGGGCCGGTTCTCCCTGAACGTCAACCCGACGACCGCGGCAGCGGCCGGTTTCGTCCAGGGCTTTGTGCGCACAAGCATTTCCCATGGGCTGGATATCGCGCGCATCGTGCTGGAGTTGACCGAGCAGACCCGCATTTCCCGCGGCAGCGAGGCGCGCTTGCTGGAAAACCTCAACGCGCTCTCCGCCCGTGGCATGGTGATCTCCCAGGACGATTTCGGCTCGGGCTATGCCTCGCTGCAGGCCCTTGGGCTGCTGCCGTTCAAGCAGGTCAAGGTGGACAAGATCCTGCTGCACCGCGCGCGCCACGCCGAGCGCGCCCGGCGGCTGTTCTCCTCCTCGATGGCGCTAGCGCGCTCGCTGGAGTTGCAGACGGTGGCCGAAGGCGTGGAGAGCCCGGACGACGTGGTGCTGGCAAGGTCGCTCGGCGCGGATTTGCTGCAGGGCTATGCTGTTTCCCCTCCGATGCCCTTTGAGCGGCTCCAGCTTTAGGCTATGTGCCCGCGCGGCGGGGGTGGTTTGCGCCGCCTTGCCCAGGGGTGCCGCAGCTAGCTATCCCTTGGCGGGGATGGGCTTGGCCTGCCCTGGCCTGACTCGGCCCGCTCCGGCCTGCGTTTGACTACCGTTATATACATCGATATATTTCGCTATATTTCTCTTTATTTCGCTATTAGGGCTTTCTCCCCTCTTTGTTGCCGGCCCAGATCCACAAGGCATTGCCAGTGAACCAGTCGTTGCTGATCCTCGATGCGTTTTCGCTCTCTCCCGGTGAGCCGGCCTGCCGCGCTTTGGCGGGCGTGCTGGAAAGCGCCAACGCTGCCAGGCTGCCCCGGTTCGCGCAGTGGCTCGGCCTTGCCGAGCCCGAGTTCTGGCGGATGCTGGATCACTGTTTTCCGGGTGCCAGGGCGGCGGGGTGGGCGCCAGAGTCGGCGCCGGTCGATGCTGCCGCGTTGCCTTGCGAGTTTCCCGATCTGGTACAGATGCTGATCGCATCGGGCGATCCCGCTCGCCCCGAGGCGCGCTGGGCTGCCCACGCGCTGGCCAGCGGCTGCTTTGGCGGCTCCCATCTCTGGCACGACATGGGCCTGTCGGGCCGGCATGATGTGTCGCGCCTGCTGCAGGCGTATTTCCCCGCGCTCTACGCGGCTAACACCACGGACATGAAGTGGAAGAAGTTCTTCTACCACGCGCTATGCCGGCGGCTGGACCTGCACCCGTGTCCCGAACCGGCCTGCGCCGGTTGCGACAACTACGCCAGCTGCCACGGCGCCGAGTCGGTGATTGGCTGGCGTTAGGCCGGCAGGCCGCCATGATCGGCTCGGATGGCGTTCTACGCGCCAGGCTTGAGCGGCAAGGAGGCCGGCTTCTTGTGTCCCCGGCCCCCGGCTGCTTAGCTCCGCGAGGGAAAGAGGCCGGTAGTGCAGATCATGTACGTCAGGCCGTTGGGCGTGACGGACGCAAGATTCGGCAACGCGAACGTAGTCTGGCCGTCGCCGCCGAAGTTAGTCCCCAGCAGCGAGAACAGCGCCGTGTATTGCGCGATGGGCAGCAGCCGGCCATCGGCCGGCAGGCCTTGCCCGAACGTCGTGGCGGTTAGCCACACGCTGCCTATCGTGCATTGGGTGCCGGTGCCGCCGCCTGCCGCGTTTCCGGTGTTTTGCCCCAGCCCCGGGTTGATGGGGCCTGTGGCGCCGGTAGCGCCAGTTGCCCCCGTTGCCCCCGTGGTACCCGTTACGCCTTGCGAGCCGGTGGCGCCGGTAGCGCCCGTCGGGCCAGTGGCACCCGTGGCGCCTTGGGCGCCGGTGGCTCCCGTTGGGCCTTGCATGCCAGTGGCCCCGGTCGCGCCAGTTGCGCCCGTCGGCCCCGTCACGCCTTGCGCACCGGTGGCGCCAGTCGCTCCGGTCGCTCCGGTGGCGCCAGTGGCGCCATTGCTCCCGTCGGCACCTTGCGGGCCCTGCGCGCCGGTTGCCCCCGTCGCCCCGGTGGCTCCGGTGGCCCCCATCGCGCCGGTAGCCCCGGTGGGACCTGCCGCACCCGTGGCGCCGGTCGCGCCTGTTGCCCCTGCCGGGCCCACATCGCCCCTGGCCAGTTCCTGCGCCACCGTGACCAGCGT
Source organism: Cupriavidus sp. MPR-AND1C (assembly GCF_058809705.1). Taxonomy (NCBI): domain Bacteria; kingdom Pseudomonadati; phylum Pseudomonadota; class Betaproteobacteria; order Burkholderiales; family Burkholderiaceae; genus Cupriavidus; species Cupriavidus sp. MPR-AND1C. The sequence continues at coordinate 24,021 of NZ_JBXASU010000048.1, forward strand.
GGCGTTGTTGGCCTTCAGGCGCACGATCAGTGCTTCGAGCTTGTCGTCATAGGCGTCGCCGGCTTGTGGCTGGAACACCTGGTTGAGCAGGTTCAGCGTGTCCACTGTCACGCCCAGGTTGGCCAGGCGCTGCCTGGTCAAGGCGAGGGCAGTGGGCAGGCGGTTGCTTGCCGCGCCGGCCGAGGTGGCGGAGAACGTGTTGAAGAAGGCCTCGGTGTCGGGGTTTTCGGTGGCGCTGGCCACCACCAGTTCGGTGATCGGCGTGATGTTGGTCACGCCGGGGCCGAGGATCAGCGTGTGCAGCACGCCGTTCGGGCCGGTCACGCGCGCCGCGCACGGCAGCACCAGGCCGGCGGTGGTGACCGACCAGGCGCCGGTGGCCGAGGTGGTGACGGAGGCCGTGCCGGCCACGCATTTCAGTTCCACGGTGGCGTTGGCAATGGGCGCGCCGGTGGCGGCAACGCCGGAGATCGAGGCTGCCGGTGCTACCGTGACCGGCGCGCTGCCGGACGATTGCACGGTATCGCCGCCGCTGCCACCGCATGCGTTCAGCAGCGAGGCCGCGGCCATGGACAGATAGAGAGCCCGCATTTTTGTTTGCATCTTGATTTCCCTTGATTTCCCAAACGTAGTTATCCGCTTGCACACGTCTCGACGGTGTCGAGGTGCACTTTTCTTTTACTTATGGTTTGGAAGCGCCCGCCGGGCGCAGCAGGCGGCATTTTATAGGGGGTTGCAGGGGGGGGCGCGCAATAGCTTCTGGCCTTTCGCGGGCAGGGCGAAGGCGCAATGGCCCGCTACAGCATGGCCGAATGCAGATGGTGCGGATCGTCCAGCGTATCCGCCACGATCTGCAGCGATTCCTCTATCTCGTCGCGCTCGCCCGGCCCGCCCAGGCAGATCCGGATCGCATCCGGGGGATTGCCATCGGTGGCGAACGCCGCGCTCGATACCGCGCCGATGCCGCGCGAGCGCAGATGCAGCGCCAGCTCGGAAGGGCGCCAGCCGCTGTCCGGGGGAACCGGCAGCCAGAGATGGAAGCCTTCCGGGTCGGCGTCGTATGGCCGCGCCGCCAGCACGTCGCGGGCCAGGAGCTGGCGGGCCACGCACTCGGCGCGGATGGCCTTGAGCATGTCTTCGGCTGTGCCGTCCTTGATCCACGACGTGGCCAGCAGCGTATTGAACGGGCTTGCCATCACCGTGGTGGCGCGCAGGGTGCCGGCCAGCCGCTGGGTCTGGCGCGCGGTGGGGCCGTGGATAAAGGCAATGCGCAATCCGGCGCCAAAGCATTTCGACAGGCCGGTGACGTAGTAGGTGAGTTCCGGCGCGAGCGTGGCCATGGCATCCGGCGTGCGCTGCGGCAGCATGCCGTAGGCATCGTCCTCGATGATCGGCACGCTGTAGCGCAGGGCGATATCGGCCAGGATTTCGCGCCGTCCCTGGGGCATGGTCCTGGTGCTGGGGTTCTGCAGCGTGGGATTGCAGTACAGCGCGCTTGGCTTTTGCGTCTTGCAGAGTGTTTCGAAGGCCGGGCCGAGGGGGCCTTCGTCATCGCTGGGCAGGGCCTGCAGCTGCACGCCGAGCTGCGTGGCGATGGCCTTGATGCCGGGGTAGGCCAGCGTATCCAGGCAGATCGTCTGCCCGGGCCGCGCCAGCAGCGACACCAGCGCCACCAGGGCGCTGTGAATCCCCGGGCAGATCAGCACGGTATCCGCGCGGCAGGCGGGCACATAGCGTTTCAGCCAGTCCACCGCTACGGCGCGATCCGCCGGCGTGCCGCCGAAATCCTGGTAGCGCAGCAGGTCGTAGGGATCCGTCGTGCTCATCAGGCGCGCTGCCGACTCGCGCAGCCTCACGGTGAGCGCCGGCGGCTCGGGCGGGTTGTTCATGGTCATTTCGGCACCCGTGCCCGCGCGCAGCGGCAGCGCCGGCGCGCGCCCGCGCACAAAGGTGCCGCTGCCGGCCTTGGCGTCGATCAGCCCGCGCTTGCGGGCTTCCGCGTAGGCGCGGGCCACGGTGGTGTAGTTGATCTGTAGCGCTTCGGCCAGGTCGCGTAGCGCCGGCAGGCGGTCGCGCGCTTGCAAGCGGCCGCTGGCCAGGTCTTCCTCGATCAGGTCGGGGATCATCAGGTAAGCGGGTTTGGTGCTCTCGCCGAGGCGTTTGAGCCAGTGGCTGGCAAGTCCGGGCAAGGTGGGCTCCTGGTGTGCGCGGTGGTCGGATGCGGCTTTCGCTGGGGCTTTCGTTGAGGCTTTCGTTGACGCGTCAGGCTACCACAATGATCGTTTTTTGCGCTTGGATTGATTGCATTTTTGTTTGCGCAATGATGGTGCGATATCGCGGCATTGCACCGCTTCCGGGCGTGTTTCCCAGGCTGGCGCGGTCCACCGCAGTGCATGGCCGCAAAAGGCCGGTAGCGGCTAAGGCACTAGCGTTTCGCCCACATTTCGCCATCCGGAAAATCAGCGATGCAATCAATGAGCGATTCGCTGCCTGATCGGTCATTGATCGCATCGGCGGGCATGGCAGATGGCATGTCCCGTGCTCAAGGTTTGGTGTCGGCCCAGCGCCGATCGATCGACAGATCCCCCAACCCTATGGAGTGCAACATGCCCGCAGTGAACAAACCGGCCCACAAGAAAGGCGACTTCCTGGTCGACTACGAAGAGAAGGTATTCGAGGACGTCAAGGCAGAACCGGGCGAGAAGGCGCTGGTCACCTTTCACACCGTGGCCTTCGAAGGCTCGATCGGCTTCGTCAACCTGCTGCAGGCCACGCGCCTGCAACGCAAGGGCTTCGAGACCTCCATCCTGCTGTACGGCCCGGGCGTGACGCTGGGCCTGCAGCGCGGCTTTCCCACGCTGGGCGACGAAGCCTTCGCCGGCCATCTCAACTTCAACAAGCAGATCACCAAGTTCATGGACGAGGGCGGCAAGGTCTACGCCTGCCGCTTTGCGCTGCAAGCGCTGTATGGCCATGGCGAAGCATCGCTGATCGAAGGCATCCGCCCGATCAGCCCGCTCGATGTGCTGGACCTGAAGCTGATCCACCGCAAGGAGAACGCGCTGATCCTGGATACCTGGACGGTTTAACGGCTCAACGCTTTAACACATCCACGCATTCACGCTGAAAGAAAGGGCGGGCATCACCATGTCACAGAAACGCATTGTGCGCGCGGCCGCGGTCCAGATTTCTCCGGACCTCGAGCACGGCGAAGGCACGCTGGGCAAAGTCTGCGAGGCCATCGACCGCGCCGCACGGGAAGGCGTGCAACTGATCGTCTTTCCGGAAACCTTCCTGCCGTACTACCCGTACTTCTCCTTCGTGCGGCCGCCCGTGCAATCCGGCAGCGACCATATGCGGCTGTACGAGCAGGCGGTGGTGGTGCCCGGCCCCGTCACCCATGCCGTGTCCGAGCGCGCGCGCCGGCACGCCATGGTGGTGGTGCTCGGTGTCAACGAGCGCGACCACGGCAGTCTTTACAACACGCAGCTCATCTTCGATACCGATGGCCGCCTGGTGCTCAAGCGCCGCAAGATCACGCCGACGTTCCATGAACGGATGATCTGGGGCCAGGGCGACGCGGCCGGCCTGAAGGTGGCCGAAACCGCCATCGGCCGCGTGGGCGCGCTGGCTTGCTGGGAGCACTACAACCCGCTGGCCCGCTACGCGCTGATGACCCAGCACGAGGAAATCCACTGCAGCCAGTTTCCCGGCTCGCTGGTGGGCCCCGTCTTTGCCGATCAGATCGAAGTCACCATCCGCCATCACGCGCTGGAGTCCGGCTGCTTCGTGGTGAACGCCACCGGATGGCTGACCGACGAGCAGATCGCCTCGGTCACCACCGACCCCGCCTTGCAAAAGGCGCTGCGCGGCGGCTGCAACACCGCCATCGTGTCGCCGGAGGGCCAGCACCTGGCGCCGCCGCTGCGCGAGGGCGAGGGCATGGTGATCGCGGACCTGGATATGTCGCTCATCACCAAGCGCAAGCGAATGATGGATTCGGTGGGGCACTACGCCCGGCCGGAATTGCTCAGCCTTGCCATCAACGACCGGCCGGCGGCGACCGCATCGCCCATGGCCACCGCCTTGTCCAACTACCACGGGAGCCCCCACCATGAACTCCAGCGAGATGACGCCGGCCTTGACCTTGAGCCGGTTGTCGGTAACTGAGCTTCGGACCGAGCTGCAATCGGTCGGGCTGCGCCTGCTGGACCCGGCCGCGGGCGCCGCCAGCCGGCGCGGCGGCGCGGGCCCGTCCGACCACAAGGCGGTGACCGTGGATGGCGTGACCATCATGGTGCCGGTGCATACCAACACCGCCTGGCATTCGCCGTACGTAGCGTCGTCGCCGGATGGCAAGGGCACCAGCGCGCTGATGCGTGGCGCCATCCCGATTGCGAACATCAGTTTTCCGAAGGCGCCGCGCTTCTATGCGCTGCAGACGATGGAGGGCGTGCCGTACTCGCACATCGCCACGCTGCACAGCGCGGATGTGCTGGCCACCACGGTGCTGCAGACCTGCATCCGCTATGAGAGCCGGCGCAAGACCTGCAAGTTCTGCGCGATCGGGCAATCGCTCGCGGCGGGGCGCACCATTGCGCGCAAGACGCCGGAGCAACTGGCTGAGGTGGCGCGCGCCGCCGTGCTGCTCGATGGTGTGAAGCATATGGTGCTGACCACCGGCACGCCGCCCACGCCGGACCGCGGCGCCGCCATACTTTGCGAGAGCGCGTTTGCCATCAAGGCGGCCGTGGACCTGCCCATCCAGGCGCAGTGCGAGCCGCCGGACGACGACCGCTGGTTCGAGCGCATGAAGGCCTCGGGCATCGATACGCTGGGCATGCACCTGGAGGTGGTCACGCCCGCCCTGCGCGAGCGGATCATGCCGGGCAAGGCAGCGGTGCCGATCAGCCGCTATATGGAAGCGTTCAAGGCTGCGGTTGCCGTGTTCGGCCGGGGGCAGGTGAGCACGTATATCCTCGCCGGGCTTGGAGACAGCGTTGAGACCATCCTGTCGATCTCGAAGGAACTGGTCGAGCTTGGGGTCTATCCCTTCGTGGTGCCGTTCGTGCCGATCACCGGCACGCCGCTGGAAGACCATCCCGCGCCGCCGCCGGATTTCATGAAGGCCATCCTCAAGCCGCTCGGCGCGATGATCCGCGCGGCGGGCATGCGCTCGGCGGATATCAAGGCGGGCTGCGGCAAGTGCGGCGCCTGCTCTTCGCTGTCTTCGTATGAAGAGGTGGCGGCATGAACGACGATCTCTGTGTGGAAGTGCCTGCGGCCACGACGTTCCGCATCCGCTGGGCCGGGGCGCAGTGGGAGGCGGACGAGGCCATGGCGCTGCGCCGGGCGGTGTTCTGTCATGAGCAAGGCATCTTTGTTGGCGACGACCGCGACGAGATCGACGACGTGGCGCAACTGCTGGTGGCGGTGAAGTGCGAGGCGCACGCACCCGAGATGGTGGTTGGCACCGTGCGCATCCACGAGGCCGAGCCCGGGGTGTGGCTTGGCTCTCGGCTGGCCGTGCACGCTGCATACCGTAGCCAGGGCAGGATCGGCGCGACGCTGATCAGGCTGGCGGTGAGCAGCGCGAACGGGTTGGGCTGCACCCGGTTCCTCGCCCATGTGCAGAGCCAGAACGTGCCACTGTTCCGCCGCTTGCATTGGGACGTGCTGGCCGAGGAAACGCTGCTTGGCCGCCCGCACCACCTGATGCAGGCGGACCTGGACTACTACCCGGCGTGCCTGACGCCGCGCATTGGCCTGTCGACGCTGGGCAGGAGCGGAACATGAGCGTCGCGCAGATAGTGCAAAGCCTGCGTGCCAGCCGCGGCTTTGGCCACAAGACCGATATCGCCGGCGTGCTGTCGTCGCTGGGCAAGGCGCTGCCGGGCGGCATGGGCGGCATGGGCGATCTCGGCCAGGCCGTGGCGGTGGGCGACGATTGCGCCGCGATTGCCGACCATGACGGCTACCTGCTGTTCGCCATCGAGGGCATGGTCCGGGATTTCATCGATGCCAAGCCGTGGTTCGCGGGCTACAGCGCGGTGATGGTCAACATCAGCGATATCTATGCCATGGGCGGCCGGCCGCTGGCCGTGGTGGACGCCATCTGGAGCGACGGCGTGGCGCAGGCCACCGAAGTGCTCAAAGGCATGGCGGCGGCCTGCGCGGCCTATGGCGTGCCCATCGTTGGCGGGCACAGCAATGCCCGCAGCGATCATGCCCAGCTTGCGGTGGCCATTGTCGGGCGGGCGCGGCGCCTGCTATCGAGCTTCGCGGCGCGCCCGGGCGAGAGGCTGCTGATGGCCGTCGATCTGCGTGGGGCCTTTGCCGAGCCGTATCCGTACTGGAATGCCTCCACCGAGGCGCCGCCCGCGCGGCTGCGGGCCGATCTGGAACTGCTGCCCGCGCTGGCCGAGGACGGCCTGTGCGCCGCAGCCAAGGACATCAGCATGGCCGGCACGCTGGGCACGGCGCTGATGCTGCTGGAGTGTTCCGGCGTGGGCGCGCGGATCGATCTGGACCGCATCCCGGCGCCTGCGGGCGTGCCCATGCTGCGCTGGCTGTCGGCCTTTCCCAGCTATGGTTTCTTGCTGGCCGTGCGCGAGCAAGACGTGGCGCGCGTTACCGCGCGGTTCGGTGCGCGGGACCTTGCCTGCGCGCAGATCGGTGTCATCGACGACTCGCGGCGGGTCACGGTCAGCGGGGCCGGCGAGACCGCCCTGCTGTGGGATTTCGCGCACGACGCATTCATCGTTCCGCAGCCAGAGCGTGCCGCGCGGGACGCCACCCACATCGATGCCTGAGGAGCCTGCATGCCAGTCACGCATTTCCGCATACGTTGGCCCGACCAGAGCGAGGCCACCTGTTATTCCCCGTCTTCGGTGGTCACCGAGTTCTTTGTCCCGGGGCAGGACTACACGCTGGACGCGTTCCTGGCGATCGCCAGGCAGGCGCTGGGCAGCGCGTCGGAGCGCGTCAGGGCGAAGTATGGCTATGCCTGCTCCTCTGCCATGGACCAGCTTGAACAGATCGAGACCACCGCCGCGCGTTTTTGCGCGCAGCCGCACGCCACGGTGCGCGTGCTTGGTTTTGGCCGGTAAGTTTAGCCAATTGCGGTCTCCCCTCTCCCGCTTGCGGGAGAGGGGCGGGGGAGAGGGCGGGCGGTGGCAATGGCGCAGGCCCTCACTCTGAGCAGGAGCCCACCCTCTCCCCCGGCCCCTCTCCCACTGCGTGGGAGAGGGGAGCAAACCGGTGGTGGATTAACCCACGGGGAAGTTCGAAGACCGGCATCTGAAGAACCCGCCTCTGAAAGCCTTAACGCATCACACAGCAATCAACGAAGGACCCATCATGTCGACATCCCTCAACGAAACCCAGGCCACTGGCTCCCCCAAACACTACAGCGTCATCATCGTCGGTGGCGGCCAGGCCGGCCTGTCCATGAGCTACTACCTCAAGCAGGCCGGCATCGATCATCTCGTTGTCGAGAAGCACACCGTCACCCATACCTGGCGCAGCCAGCGCTGGGATGCCTTCTGCCTGGTCACGCCGAACTGGCAGTGCGCCTTGCCCGGCTATCCCTACCAGGGCAACGACCCGCACGGCTTCATGAAGAAGGACGAGATCATCGCCTACCTCGATGGCTTTATCGGCATGGTGAACGCACCGGTGCTGGAGCACACCGAGGTGCTGCGCGCAAAGCCGCTGGCGCAGGGCGGCTACCTTGTCTGCACCTCGCAGGGCGACTTCACCGCCGGGCAGGTGGTGGTGGCCTCGGGCGGCTATCACACCCCGATCGTGCCGCGCATGGCCGAGCGCCTGCCGGCGGGCATCCGGCAGATCCAGTCCGCCGAGTACCGCAGCCCGCAAGCCTTGCCGGAGGGCGGCGTGCTGGTGGTGGGCTCCGGCCAGTCCGGCGCGCAGATTGCCGAAGACCTGCACCTGGCGGGCCGCAAGGTGTTCCTGGCGGTGGGCCAGGCGCCGCGCTGCGCGCGCTTTTACCGTGGCCGCGACGTCGTGGACTGGCTGGCCGACATGCAGTACTACGATATGGCGGTGCAGGAGCATCCGCTGCGCGAGGGCGTGCGCGACAACACCAATCACTATGTGACCGGCCGCGATGGCGGGCGCGACATCGACCTGCGCAAGTTCGCCACCGAAGGCATGGAGCTGTTCGGCGCGCTGGAGGATTTCCATGACGGCAAGCTGCGCTTCACGCCGAACCTGAAAGCCAACCTCGACGATGCGGACGACACCTACAACCGCATCAACGCCAGCATCGACAAGTACATCGACAAGCACGGCATCGCCGCGCCGCCCGCCAGCACGTACGCGCCGGTATGGTCGCCGGGCGAGGAGCGTTGGGCGCTGGACCTGGCGCAGGCGGGCATCGGCACCATCGTCTGGTGCATCGGCTTTCGCCCGGATTTCAGCTGGCTGGAGGCGCCGGTCTTCAACGGGCGCGGCTATCCCGGCCACGTGCGCGGCGTGACGGCGCAGGACGGCCTGTACTTCCTCGGGCTGCCGTGGCTGCACACCTGGGGCTCCGGGCGATTCTCCGGCATTGCGCGCGATGCCGGATATCTGGCGGCCATCGTCAGCGAAAAGCTTGGCGCGCAAGCCCTGGCAGCCTGACATGTTCCGCGCGGGCACAAGCCATGTCGCCGGCATGCCGAACCTGTCCTAGACCAGCCTCTCACCTGGATCTGCTAATCAGGAAGCAAAGAAGCACGTCATGGAAGGATCTTTATGCCGCCCGATTCTGGCACTAGCGCACCATGCCATCCAGTTCCATCAGGACGTCGTCAGGTAGGGGGAGTGTCCTTGCCGCAAGGTTTTCCTTGAGATGGGTGATTGAGGTCGTCCCAGGGATAAGAAGGACGTTAGGCGCCCGTTGGAGGAGCCAGGCCAACGCCACCTGGTTTGCCGAGGTCTCCAGGCGCTTGGCCACAACAGTCAACGTTTCGGACTGTAGCGGCGAAAAACCGCCCAGCGGGAAGAACGGGACATAGGCGATACCGTCGCGGGCCAGTTCATCGATCAGCTGGTCATCCGCGCGATGGGCCAGGTTGTATTGGTTTTGCACGCATGCGATGTCGCACATGCGCCGTCCTTGCGCGACTTGGGCATGGGTCACGTGACTCAGGCCGATATGGCGAATCAGGCCCTTGTTCTGCAACTCGGCCAGCGCAGTGAGCGGCTCTTCGATTGAACCCTCGGCCGGCTGCATAGGATCGATCATCATCCTTAGGTTGACCACATCGAGCCTCTCGATGCCCAGGTTGCGCAAATTGTCGTGCACTGCCTGCTCCAGTTCGGCAGGCGACGAAGCCGACAGCCAGGACGCGTCGGCGCCTCGTCGGGCGCCAACCTTGGTGGCGATGATCAGGCCGTCGCGATAGGGATGCAATGCCTCGCGGATCAACTGGTTGGTGACATGCGGGCCGTAGAAATCACTGGTGTCGATATGGTTTACGCCGGATTCGACCGCAGTTCGCAGAACGGAAAGTGCCGCTGCTTTATCGGCAGGCGGACCAAAGACGTGCGGCCCTGAAAGTCGCATGGCGCCGTAGCCCATACGATTGATTGTCAGGTCGCCGAGGCGATAAGTCGTTGGTTGCTTAGACACGGTGGACCTCCTTTGGGATGGGGAGTCCACTGTAGGCAAGGATGCGCCGTTCGATAAGCTTCTATAATCAGCACAACCTGTACGAAAATTTGCACAATGAAAGCTGACCTCGCCGACCTCAATGCGTTCATTGCCGTCGCACGTGCGAAAGGCTTTCGCGACGGCGCGCGTTCGACTGGCGTCAGCGCCTCCGGCCTGAGTGAGGCCGTACGCCGGTTGGAGGCACAACTAGGCGTACGTCTGCTGAACCGCACCACCCGGAGCGTGGTCCCGACTGAAGCGGGCAAGCGCCTGTTGGCGCGCCTCAGCCCAGCACTGACCGAGGTCGAAGCCGCGCTCGACGAAGTGAATGATTTTCGCAACCGTCCCGCCGGCACGCTGAAGTTGAACGTACCTGTCAGTGCGGCACGGCTGGTGCTGCCGACCATCGTACCGGCTTTCCTGGCCGCCTATCCCGACATACAGCTGGAAATTATTGCGGATGAAAGCCTCGTCGACGTGTTGGCCGCAGGCTGCGATGCCGGCATCCGCTATGACGAGCGCCTCGAACAAGACATGATTGCGGTGCCTATTGGGCCCCGGGTGCAGCGATTCGCTGCCGCTGCTGCGCCTTCCTACCTCGACAAACGCGGGCGTCCCGAACATCCAAGCCAGTTGCTCCAGCATGATTGCCTGCGCATGCGCTTTGGCGGCCGCGCCGTGCAGCCATGGGAATTCAAGTGCAACGAAGAATCAGTGAAGGTGGATGCCGATGGTCCGTTGTTGGTCGAGCGTTCCGGTGCCGCCGACTTGCTAGTGGACGCGGCTAGGGCAGGAAGCGGCATCATCTACCTGTTCGAAGACTGGCTGCGCCCACATCTGGAGAGCGGCGCACTGGAAGCCGTGCTGGAACCATGGTGGCAATCCTTCTCGGGCCCTTTCCTCTACTACCCAGGACGACGCCTCGTCCCACCGCCATTGCGCGCTTTCATCGACTACATCAAGAACGGCGCCGTCACGTAAAGCTCCCCCAACGGAATGCACGTCGCTGTACGATCTGGTATTACGTATCGACCGGATTTCTTGGATAGCCACACCGCCTGCGAACCCCTTTCGTTTCGTCGGGATTCATTGCCCATGGCCGGCGCCTGGGCTATCGTTCGTCCTGGTCCGAAGCGGCTGTGCAAACGCATGCGGCTGGGCTGCCTCCACAAAAGGAAGAGGAGAGATCGTTTCGCTCTCCCGCATTTCCGCGCGCAACCGCGCACCATTCCGGCCCGGTGATGGGTGCCTCCAGGTTGCACCGTACCGGGCGATCCTTGACGTAGTTTGTTTGGAGAGTGTCTTCCATGCCCGCATTCCGTTCCGAAACCGATTCGATGGGCGCCATCGATGTGCCCGCAGATCGCTACTGGGGCGCGCAGACGCAGCGTTCCACCATTAATTTCCCGATCGGGGTGAGCCGCTTTCGCTGGCAGCGGCCGGTGATTCGCGCGCTGGGCATCCTCAAGCGCGCGGCGGCCGAGGCCAATGCGGAACTTGGCGAACTGCCGCCGGACATCGGCCGGCTGATCGTGCAGGCGGCCGATGAGGTCATCTCCGGCAAGCTGGATGAGCACTTCCCGCTGGTGGTGTTCCAGACCGGGTCCGGCACGCAATCGAACATGAACGCCAACGAGGTGATCTCCAACCGGGCCATCGAGATTGCCGGCGGGGAGCTCGGCAGCAAGAAGCCGGTGCATTCGAACGATCACGTGAACCGCGGCCAGAGCTCCAACGACACGTTCCCCACCGCCATGCACATCGCCGTGGTCGAGCAGATCCATACCAAGCTGCTGCCGGCGGTAGGCGCCTTGCGCGATACCCTGGCCGCCAAGGCGCAGGCATACCAGGACATCGTCAAGACGGGCCGCACCCACCTGCAGGATGCCACGCCCATCACCCTTGGCCAGGAAATCAGCGCCTGGGTGGCGCAGATCGATTTTGGCCTGAACGCGGTCAAGACGGCTGAGCCGGGCTTGCTGGAGCTGGCCATCGGCGGCACGGCGGTGGGCACCGGGCTGAACGCGCATCCGCAGTTCGGCGCGCGCGCGGCGGCCTATATCGCCGCGCTGACCGGCCATCCGTTTGTCGATGCGCCCAACAAGTTCTTCGCGCTCTCCGCGCACGACGCGCTGGTGCAAACCTCCGCCGCGCTGCGCACGCTGTCCGGCGGCCTGATGAAGATGGCCAACGACGTGCGCTGGCTGGCCTCGGGCCCGCGCTGCGGCATTGGTGAGCTCAACATCCCCGAGAACGAGCCGGGCTCGTCGATCATGCCGGGCAAGGTCAACCCGACCCAGTGCGAGGCCATGACCATGGTGTGCGCGCAGGTGTTCGGCAACGATGCCACGGTGGCCTTCGCCGGCAGCCAGGGCAACTTCCAGCTCAACGTGTACAAGCCGGTAATGGTCCACAACGTGCTGGAAAGCATCGAGCTGATCGCCGACGCCTGCCTGGCCTTCAACGACCATTGCGCGCTCGGCATCGAGCCGAACCTGCCGAAGATCGCGGAGAACCTCGACAAGAACCTGATGCTGGTGACGGCGCTGAACCGCCATATCGGCTACGACAAGGCGGCCGCCATTGCCAAGAAGGCGCACAAGGAAGGACTGACGCTGAAGGCCGCCGCGCTGGCGCTGGGCTATCTTACCGAGGACGAATACGCGCGCTGGATCGTGCCTATCGAGATGACGCATCCGAACAAGGATTGAGCGGCCACCATTGAGACCCCAAGCTTCCGGCGCGCACCGTGACGCGCCGGAGCTGGATTGCCAATAGCAGCGGGCAAACGGCAGGTCGGCCGGTAGACCTTACATATGGAAGTTCAGCGTCATCACCACTGAACGACCCGGCGCCCACGTCGCGTAGATCGGGTACGCGGCGGAGTAGTACTTCTTGTCGAAGAGGTTCTGCACGTTCAGTTGCACATCCACGGTCTTGGAGACGCGATACGTCGCCACCGCATCGAAACGCGCGTAGCCCGGCGTCCACTTGCGCGACGTTGCCGAGACCGAGGCGTAGGTCAGGCTGGAGATCGTGGCGCCGCCGCCGATCGACAGCCTCGGCAGCACGTCGTAGTACGTCCACAGCGTGACGTTGTGCTTGGGCACCATCACCATCGGTAGCCCGGATGCCGAGGCGTTGGCGGAGCCGGCGTCGATCGTGATGGCATCCAGGTAGGAGTAGCCGCCGAACACGCGCCACTTGCTGGTGAGGTTGCCGGCCATGCCCAGTTCCGCGCCGCGCACGCGTTGCTTGCCCGCGTTCACGATGCCGCCCAGGCCGTCACTGACGCGCGCATTGGTCTTGTCCGTCTGGAACAGCGCCGAGGTCAGCGACAGGCGGCGGTCCAGCGTGTCCCATTTGGCGCCCACTTCGATGTTGCGGCTGCGCTCGGGCGACAGGTCCTGGTTGGTCTTGGTGATCTGGTCGGTACCGCCACCCAGGCCGCTGTTGGCGCCCGGCGGATTGGCCGAAGTCCCGTATGAGGCATACAGACTGACCGTGTCGATTGGCTTGAACACCAGGCCAAGCTGGTAGCTGAACAGGTTGGCGGTGTTCTTCAGGTCCGGCGTGCCGGCCTGCACGGCGGTGACGTCGAAGCGGTCGAAGCGCGTGCCGGCGTTGAACAGCCAGCGATCGCTCAGCTTCACGCTGTCGAACAGGTAGGCGGACGAGACATTGGTGCGGGTGCTGGTGGGCGCGCCGGGGAAGCTCTTGTCTGCGTTGAGCACGGTGCTGCCGGTCCACGGTGCATTGGCATTCCAGGCGCCGATCGCGGTGCAGTTGTAGGCGATCGTGCAGGGGCCACCCGTGCGGATATTGTTGCCCGCGCTGTCGCTCACCAGGTAGCCCTCATACAGGCTGCGCTCCCAGCTGAATTCCACACCGGCCGTGAGCGTGTGCTGCATGCCAAGCAGCGTGGCCTTGCCGGACAGCTCGGTCTGGTTGGAGACGCTGTTGGTAGCGTACTTCCCGCTCTTGGCTTGCAGCTGGAGGAGGTTCGCGCTGGCGTTCAGGAACTGCGGGTTGGTGGCGATGTAGTCCAGCGTGGAACGGCCGAACATGGTGGTGTTGCGCACCTTCCAGTTGTCGTCCACGCGGTGCTCGATGCGGATCTCGCCGGTGTCCGTCTGCCCGCGGCGGTAGTCGCGGTTGTTCAGGCCGTAGAACTGCGAGCGCTGGATGCTGGTTCCCGCCCCGGGCGTGCCGCCGGTCGAGCGGAAGGGCACGCTGAAGTCCGGCATGTCGTAGGTGTTGACGTGGTAGTAGCTCAGCGACACCGTGGTCGGCGTGTTCAGCCCGAACGCGACCGACGGCGCCACGCCCCAGCGCTTGCTGTAGACATCGTTGCGCCCGGCCTGGTTGGCGTCGTGGCCCATCACGTTCAGGCGCACCGCGGTCTCGTCGTTGAGGCGGCGGTTGACGTCGAGCGTGGCGCGCTTGTAGGCCTCGGTGCCCAGCCCCAGGCTGGCATTGGTGAAGTCATCCGCCTTGGGCATCTTGGTGACGATGTCGATGCTGCCGCCAACCGCGCCACGTCCCGCATACACCGAATCCGGGCCCTTGATGACGCTGATCTGCTCTACCGCGAAGGTCTCGCGGTTCTGCACGCCGGAGTCGCGCATGCCGTCGACAAAGATCGAGTTGCGCGACTCGAAGCCGCGGATCACCGGACGATCCGCGGAGGGGTTCGCCGCGGCGTCGCCGCCCAGGAAGGTGATGCCCGGCACGGTCTTCAACGCATCGGCGAAGGTCGTCGCGTTGGTCTGCTTGAGCAGTTCCTCGGGAATCACCGTGACCGAGCGCGGCGTATCCAGCAACGGTGCGACGAACTTGTACGAGGGCAGGCGCTTGGCCTGGAGCGGCGAATCGGCGGTGATAACGGCGGTGGGCAAGGTGGCTTCCTTCGCGTTGCCGGCGTCGGCGGCGGATTGCGCGAAGGCCGGCGTGGCGGCGAGAAAACCTGTGCAGTAAATGGCACCAGCGGACGCGAGCAAACGCGCGCGCGTCTTCAAGGGAGCAGTCATGATTTCAGTGTGGCGAGGGGAGTCGATGCGCGCACGGGGCGCGGAAGATGCCTGGCGTGCAAGGAACAACCGGCGAGGCCAGGAATATAAATCAATGTTTTGGATGATAACGAGAATGCGAGTGATTCGCAATTGCGAGAAAGTGTAGCGACTCCGTCACTGTTTGTAAATGTATGTTTAAGAGGGTTTGTGCTGAATGACGGCCAAGGCGGCGTATGGTGTTCAGTGAAAACCCTAGGAAGTTCGCCCTTGCCCTGGCCTGGAAACGAGGTCTAGAATATTTCATATCGCGAATACAAATTCGCAATCCGAATAAAAAGGGGCGTCTCAGGGCGCGGGGCTGAATCAAGGAGGTGCCGTTGGCTGGCACTTTTTCTTAGCCCTACCATGCGAATAAAAATTCGCAATCCGAATTTTAAGAGGCCCGGCAGCAATGCCGATCCGTATCCACCCAATTTGAGCGAGGGCTTTCCTCTGTCTGTTCATCAAATTAAAATTCGGAATCCGAACTCGATTCCGGGTTTGCATCAAGAACGAAGAACTGACAGTGGAGATTGACATGGCTACCGAGAACTCCGTCCCGAGCGCATCGAAGGCGAGCAGCGCGGGCGACGCATCCAAGAACACGGTGCAGTCGCTGGCGAAGGGCTTTCGCATTCTCGAAGCGTTCACGGCGCAGGAACCCGAGCTCACCATGGCGGAAGTCGCGCGCCGATCCGGGCTGGACAATGCCACGGCCTTTCGTTTCCTCAACACGCTGGTGGATATCGGCTACGTGCAGCGCGTGCCGGACACGCGGCTGTTCCGGTTGTCGCTCAAGGTGCTGGACCTGGGCTTTGACGCCATCGCCCATGCCGACCTGCGCACACGGGCAAGGCCGATCCTGCGTGCGCTGGTGGGGGAGATCAATGAAGCTGCCTCCATCGGCGTGCTGGATGGCCCGGACGTGCTTTACGCGGAACGGATCCAGGCCGGACTGACGCGGCTTGGCGTGGATATCCGCATCGGCAGCCGGGTGCCGGCCTATTCCACGGCCGTGGGCTACGCCATCCTGGCGTGGCTGCCGCAGGACATGCAGGCCCGCGTGCTGGACGCCCAGCCCCGGCAGAAGCTGACCGACCACACGCTCACCGAGCTCGACACCATCCTCGAGCGGCTCAAGACCGTGCGGGCCAAGGGCTATGCGTTGTCGGACCAGGAAACGGTGTCCGGCCTCTATGTGGTGGCCGCGCCGGTGCTGGATGTGGACGGCGTGCCGGTTGCCGGCCTGAGCGTGGCGGCGCCGGCCATGAATACCTCGCTTGACGATTTCGAATCGGCCACGGCCCCGGCGGTAGTGCATGCCGCTAGCGAGCTGGCCCGTGCGCTGCAACCCTCCGGCGGATTCATTCCGCCAACCTTGATACCCACCCGAACGCGCAAATAGCGCAAGCCACACCAGGAGACGAACGTGCCTGATATCAATTTCCACGGCATCATTCCCGCCATCGCGGTTCCCTTCAACGCGGACTACAGCATCAACGAGCCGGAGCTGCGCCGGTTTGCCAGGTGGCTGGGCGGCCAGGCTGGCGTGACCGCGTTGATGACCAATGGCCACACCGGTGAAGTCTTCTCGCTGACGCCGCGCGAGCGCGCCCAAGTGACCCGCATCACCGCCGACGCCACCCAGGGCATCTGCCCGGTGATCTCGTCGGTGGTCTGCGAAGGCATCAACGACGCCGTGGAACAAGCTGGCTGGGCCAAGGAAGCGGGCGCCGCCGGGCTCGATATCATGCCGCCGCACCACTGGCTGCGCTTTGGCTTCAAGCCGGAGCATTGCCTCGACTACTTCAACGCCATCGGCAAGGCCAGCGGGCTGCCCCTGGTGGTGCATATCTACCCGGCCTGGACCCGTGGCTCCTACTCGTCGGAGCTGCTCGCGGAACTGGCCAAGCTGCCCTATGTGAAGGCCTTCAAGATGGGCGAGCGCGAAATGAACAAATACGCGCGCGACATCAAGGAGATCCGCGCGGCCGATCCCACCAAGGTGCTGATGACCTGCCACGACGAATACCTGCTGTCATCGATGGTGCAGGGCATCGACGGCGCGCTGGTCGGCTTTGCCTCGCTGATTCCCGGCCTGATCAACGACCTGCTCAAGGCGGTCAAGGCCGGCGACCTGCATGAAGCCATGCGCGTGCAGGCGCTGATCAACCCGCTCAAGGACGCGGTGTACGGCGCCGGCGAGCCCACGGGCGAAGCCCATGGCCGCATGAAGGCCGCCATGGCGCTGGCCGGCATCCTGCGCGATGGCACGGTGCGCCCGCCGACCCACGCACCGTCGGCCGCCGAGCTGGCCGCGATCAGGGCCGCGCTGGAACACGCCGGCGTGACGCGCCAAGTGGCTGCCTGAGCCTGAACCACGTCCGCCCGCGTCGGACCCACGTCTGACCCGGACCGGTACCGGCGCGCCATCCCGGCCCGCGGCCAGCGTGCCGGGGCCAAGCCGCCGGCCATGCAATCCAAAGGGGCTTTGATGAGCCAATCCATGCAAGACGACGACACGCCCGCGGCGCGGACCAGGCACGCCCTGGTCACCGGCGCCAGCTCCGGTATCGGCGCGGCCATTACCCGGCGGCTGCTGTCGGCGGGCTGGACGGTGACCGGGCTGGACCGCTCGCCGGCACCCAGCGTAGCAGGCTTCAACGGGATCGAAGTCGACCTGACTGATGCCGCAAAGCTTGCCGCCGCCGTGGCCACGTTGCCCCAGGTCGACGCCATCGTCCATGCCGCGGGATTCATGCGCACGGCTGTGCTCGGCGAGCTGAACCCCGAGGACGGCGAGGGCATGTGGCGTATCCATGTGCAAGCCGCCTGCGTGCTGGCCAACGCGCTGATGCCAACGCTGCCGGATGGCGCGCGCATCGTGCTGATCGGCAGCCGCACGGCGGCGGGCGCGCCAGGGCGCAGCCAGTACGCCGCGACCAAGGCGGCGGTGGTGGGCATGGCGCGCTCCTGGGCCGCGGAGCTGGCGCCACGCGGCATCACCGTCAATGTGGTGGCTCCGGGCGCGACCGAGACCCCGATGCTGAACGACCCGGGCCGCAAGGGCACGCCCCCGCGCACGCCGCCGATCGGGCGCTTTATCCGGCCCGATGAAGTGGCTGGGATGGTGAGCTTCCTGCTCGGGCCGGATGCCGGCGCCATCACCGGGCAGCAGATCCTGATTTGCGGCGGCGCTTCGCTGTAGTGCCGCCAGCCGACGTATCGAACCGCCTGATTCGCTGATTACCGAAAGACACCGAAATACATCGGAATACCGAAATACATCGGAATACCGGAACACCGGAATACCGGAACACTAGAACACTGGAGACAAGCCATGTCCGTGCGCATCATTGACATCCGCGAAGTGACGAAGCCGATTTCGTCGCCCATCCGCAATGCCTATATCGATTTCTCGAAGATGACGAGCAGCCTCGTCGCCGTGGTGACCGACGCGTTTCGCGACGGCAAGCGCGTGATTGGCTACGGCTTCAACTCCAATGGCCGCTACGGCCAGGGCGGCCTGATCCGCGAGCGTTTTGCGCCGCGTATCCTGGCGGCCGATCCGGCTTCGCTGCTGGACGACGCCGGCACCAACCTTGACCCCAACCGCGTGTGGGCCGCCACCATGTCCAATGAGAAACCGGGCGGTCATGGCGAGCGCTCGGTCGCGGTCGGCACCATCGATATGGCGGTGTGGGACGCGGTGTCCAAGATCGCCGGCGTGCCGCTGTTCCAGTTGCTGGCCGAGCGCCACGGCGTCAGCGCCAACCCGCGCGTGTTCGTCTATGCCGCCGGCGGTTATTACTATCCGGGCAAGGACCTCGGCGCGCTGCGCGCCGAGATGCGCTCCTACCTGAAGCGCGGCTACAACGTGGTCAAGATGAAGATCGGCGGCGCCAGCCTGGAGGAAGACAGCGCGCGCATCGAGGCCGTGCTGCAGGAAATCGGCCCGGACGCGCAGCTCGCCGTGGACGCCAACGGCCGCTTTGACCTGGACACCGCCATCGCCTACGCCAAGATGCTGCGCGACTATCCGCTGTTCTGGTACGAGGAAGCCGGCGATCCGCTGGACTACCACCTGCAGGCCACGCTTGCCGAGTACTACCCCGGCGCCATGGCCACCGGCGAAAACCTGTTCAGCCACCAGGACGCCCGCAACCTGATCCGCTACGGCGCCATGCGCCCGGACCGCGACTACCTGCAGTTCGACTGCGCGCTGTCCTACGGGCTGGTGGAGTACGAGCGCACGCTGGAAGTGCTGAAGACCTTTGGCTGGTCGCCAAGCCGCTGCATCCCGCACGGTGGCCATCAGATGTCGCTCAATATCGCCGCCGGCCTGGGCCTGGGCGGCAACGAGAGCTACCCCGACCTGTTCCAGCCTTACGGCGGCTTCCCCGATGGCGTGAAGGTGATCGACGGCCATATCACCATGCCGGAGCTGCCAGGCATCGGGTTTGAGGGCAAGGCGGATCTGTATGCGCAGATGTCGGCGCTGGCGCAGCCTTGAGAACGGACAAGAAAACGGACAAGAAATAAGCGCGCCCCGCCAAGGAGCGCACCTGCAGTCGAGACAGGAGACAAACCATGCTGTTCCACCGGATTTTCCGCAGTGCCGCCGGCGCGTTGCTGGCCTGCGCGGCCGCCAGCGCTTTCGCGCAGGGTTACCCCAACAAAGCCGTGCGCGTCATCATTCCGTTCCCGCCCGGCGGCCCCACCGACACCGTCGGCCGCATGCTGGCGCAAAAGCTCTCCGAGCAAACCGGCCAGAGCTTTATCGTCGACAACCGGCCCGGCGGCCAGGGCATCATCGGCGCCGACGCGGTGGCCAAGGGCACGGCGGACGGCTACACGCTGCTGTTCAGCGCCTCCACCTTCACCACCACGCCCATGACCCTGAGATCGTCGCCTTACGACGTGATCAAGGATTTCGTGCCGATCGCGCTGGTCGGCAAGGGGCCGCTGGCGGTCAGCGTCAACAAGAACCTGCCGGTGAAGAACATCAAGGAGCTGATCGCCTACGCGCAGGCGCATCCCGGCAAGATGTCGTTCGCGATTGGCTCGCAGGCGTCCGCGGGGCATTTGTCCACGGAGCTGCTCAAGCGGGCAGGCAAGATCGACTACCTGGTGGTGCCGTACAAGGGCTCCGCGCCCGCTTACCAGGACCTGATCGGTGGCGCCATCGATGGCTTTATCGATCCCGTGCTCGGCGCCTTGTCCTATCACAAGAGCGGCATGGTGCGCGTGGTCGCGGTGACCTCCAAGGACAGGCTGCCTTCGATGCCCGACGTGCCGACCGTTGGCGAGACGGTGCCGGGCTATGAGTTCTACTCGTGGTATGGCCTGTGGGGTCCGGCCAAGCTGCCGGCCGATGTGACCAGGCGGCTCAACGCCGAGGTCAACAAGGCGCTGGCGTCCGAGCTGCGCGGCAGGCTGGCCGAGCAGGGCTACCTGCTCTCGCCAGGCACGCCGGAAGACTTCGCCCGCTTCGAGAAGGAGGACATGGAGCGCTCCGCCAAGATCGTGGCCGAAGCCAGGATCCGCGCGGAGTAAAGCGCCCACGCGCTCGCCTGCCGCGATGTCAGGACTTAGGCCGCCAGCGCCAGGTCCGCGATCACTGCGGCGAGGAAGCGCGCGGCCTCGCCGCCTGTGACCACCCGATGATCGAAGGTCAGGCTGAGCGGCAGGATCCGGTGCACGACGGGCATGCCGCCGGCCGCAACCACGGCATCGTGGATACGGCCGGCGCCCAGTATGGCCACGGTTGGCGGCACCACGATCGGCGCCGCGTACTTGCCGGCGATCATGCCGAAGTTGGACAGCGTGATGGTGTTGCCGCGCATCTCCTCGGGGGCGATCGTGCGCGCGCGCACATCCGCGCGCATGCGGTCCAGGCCGCGCCGCAGGTCCGCCGCGTCGCGCTTGCCGGTATCGCGCAGCACCGGCACGAACAGGCCTTCGGGCAGGTCGACCGCAATCCCCACGTCGATGCGCGCCGGCACATGGCGGCGCCCGGTCTGGCTTTCATACCAGGCGTTGAGGCCGGGCTCGGCGCGGCAGCCCGCAACCAGTGCGCGCACCAGCCGGATGGTGGTGTCGGTGCCGGGCGCCCAGGCATGGATATCGGCGTCGTCGATCACGGTCGCCGCGGCGACCTCGCTTTGGGCGCGCGCCATGTTCAGCGCCATGGCGCGCCGCACGCCGCGCAGGACTTCCGGTGGCCCCAGGTCCGCCAGCGTCGCGGCGACGCGGCGCACATCGGCGGCGCTGATGATGCCGTCCGCGCCCGTTGGGGTGACCATCGCCAGGTCCACGTCGAGCTGGCGCGCCAGGGCGCGCACGGCCGGCACGGCCCGCACCGCGCCGCCGCCACGGGACAGGGCGGCGGGCGCTTCCGCGACCACCTGCGTGCCGACTTTGACATCGCCCACCACCGCGCCCGCGTCCTCTTGCCCGCCGGCGCCTTCGAAGCCCGCCAGCGGCGCGCCAAGGTGCACGATCTCGCCCGGCTGGGCAAACAGCTTGGCGACCTGCCCGGCGTAGGGCGACGGTATCTCGACGATCGCCTTGGCGGTCTCGACCGAAACCAGCGGCTGGTCGGCCGCCACCGTGTCACCGGGTTTGACGTGCCATTCGGTGATCTCGGCCTCCTGCAGGCCTTCGCCCAGGTCGGGCAACTTGAAGATCTTCATCAACGCTCCCGGGAAAAAACGTCAGGCGGCCATGGCCTTGCGGGCCGCGTCGGCAATCCGCGCCACGCTGGGCAAGTACGTGTACTCGAGCCTGGCCATCGGCACCACGGTGTCGTAGCCGGTGACGCGCTGCACCGGCGCGGCCAGCGAGTACAGCCCCGCATCGGCAAGGTTCGCCGCGATCTCGGCACCGAAGCCGGCGCTGCGGGGGGCCTCGTGGACGATGACGCAGCGGCCTGTCCTGGCGACCGATTCCAGGATGGTGTCCATGTCGAGCGGCTTGAGCGTGGCGACGTCGATGACGGCGGCGGCGATGCCTTCGTCCAGCAGCAGGTCAGCCGCCGCCTGCGTCTCTTGCAGCATCGCCCCCCAGCTCACCAGCGTGATGTCGTCGCCGTCGCGCAGCGTGAAGCAGGTATCGAGCGGCAGCGCCTCGCCGTTGTCCGGTACTTCCTCGCGGAACAGGCGGTATAGCCGGGTGGGTTCGAGGAACACCACCGGGTCGGGGTCGCGCATGGCCGCCAGCAGCAGGCCGTAGGCGCGCGCCGGGGTGGACGGTATGACCACCCGGATGCCGGGGATATGGGCAAACATCGCCTCGGGGCTTTCGGAGTGATGCTCCGGCGCATGGATGCCGGCGCCATAAGGCGAGCGCAGCACCATCGGGCAGCTCAGCCTGCCGCGCGTGCGGTGACGCAGGCGGCCGGCATGATTGATGATGTGGTCGATGGCCGGGTAGATAAAACCGGTGAACTGGATTTCCGCCACGGGCGCCAGCCCCATTGCCGCCATGCCGATCGCGGCCCCGGCGATACCGGACTCGGCCAGCGGCGTATCGATCACGCGCTCGGCGCCAAAACGGGCTTGCAGCCCCGCCGTGGCGCGGAACACGCCGCCATTCACACCAATGTCCTCACCCAGCAGCACCACGCGCGGGTCGTGTGCCAGCGCATGGCCCAGCGCCTGGTTGACGGCTTCGACCAGATTGATTTCAGCCATGATCCTGCTCGCTCTCGTTGTCCTTGTCCTTGTCCTTGCCCTTGTCCTGGGCCCCCGGGGCAAAGCGATGCGCGGTGGCGACTTGCCCCGCCAGTGCCTTGGGCAGGCTGGCATACAGGCAATCGAACATCGCCGCCGTCTCCGGCAGGGGCGTTGCCAGGTAGGCCTGCACCGCGGCCGCCACTTGCGCCGCGCAATCCTTGGCAAGCGCGTCTTCGCGTGGCGCATCCCAGGCGCCAAGGCGCAGCAGATAGTTGCGCAGCCTGGCCACCGGCTCCAGCAGCCAGTGCTGCCTGACCTGTTCGCTGTCACGGTAGCGCGAGGCATCGTCCGCCGTGGTGTGGTCGCCAAGCCGGTAGGTGATCGCTTCGATCAGCGTGGCGCCGCCGCCGCTGCGCGCCCGTTCCAGCGCGTCGAGCGTGACCTGGCGCACCGCCACGACATCGTTGCCATCCACCTGCAGCCCTGGGATACCGGCCGCGATGGCCTTTTGCGCGAGCGTGCGCGCGGCGGTCTGCTGACTGCGCGGCATGGAGATCGCCCACTGGTTGTTGTTGACGACCAGCACAAGCGGCGCATGCCAGGCGCCCGCCATATTCATGCCTTCGTAGAAATCGCCTTTCGACGTGCCGCCGTCCCCGAGCAGGCAGACCGCGGCGCGCGGCTCGCGGCGCAGCTTCATCGCGTAGGCGATGCCCGCAGCGTGGCAGACCTGGTTGCCGATGGGCACGCAGTTCGCAAAATCATGCGGCGCCGCCGCGAACGCATTGCCGCGCTCGTCGCCACCCCAATACAGCAGGCTCTCGGTCATGGAGACCCCGCGCTGGAACTGCGCGGCGTGATCGCGGTAGGACGGCACGAGCACGTCTTGCGCGCGCATGGCGCTGGCAACGCCGACGCCGACGGCCTCCTGGCCAAGCGCCGAGGCGAACGTGCCGATCTGGCCGGTGCGCTGCAGCGCAATGGCCTTGAGGTCGAACTGGCGGGTGAGCACCATGGCCCGGTAGAGCGGGAGAAGAGCCTCGGGATCGAGCGCAAATGCAGGCAGCGCTTGGGTCGGCTCACCTTGTGGATCGAGAAACTGCGTGTACTCGATGTCGAATGTCGCGACGGTCGCCATGCTATGCCCTTTATTCTTGTGTTCCAGTCGTTGCACTGGGGGCTGTCTTCTCTTCTTTTTTCTCTTTTCTCTTTTCTCTTCATTTGTGCGCGTTCCGGATCATGGAGCGCGCAACGCGCACGCGGCACCTGCACGTCAATGCTTGGGGCCCTTCATCATCTCGGCTTCCCAGGCCGCCATCCGCTCCTCGCCGGCCTCGATCGGATCCATGGCCTCGTCCACCGAAGCCGCCGCGCGCTCGGCGTCCGCGTTGGCTTCTTCGGCGGGGGATTCGAAGTCCTCGTCCTCAAAGCTTGGCGGCCTCAGCATGTCCGCAAGCATGGCGGCCAGCTCAGGTGTATCCCATGGCTCACTGCGCTGCTTTTTCCTCTTGATGTAGTGCCTGACTTCCGCATCCTGTTCCGGGGTCAGAGGAAGACCGCGAAAGGTGCGTTGAGGGCCATCGGCGTCCATCATGGCGCTCCGGAGGGTTGTCTCGTTTTCAGTGTAGCCCTATTGCAGGGATTGGGGCGATTGTGACGATGACGGCAATGTGGGGTACCGCCCGGTCGCCCGCGGCAACAGGCACCGTGCCCACAGCGGGCCAGGCGCATGGTTCAACGCATTCCCAGTGCTCGCAACAACGATCCGTACGCGATCCGTAAGGCGTGCCGCCGCGATTAGTAGCATGGATACCCGTTGAGATAAATAGGACAAGTACGAATTTACGCTAAAAGTGATATTTTTTAAGAAATTGCAATCATGATATTTATGACATAAAAGAATCCGTTTAGAGTCCTGCGTCAGGGTCGATCAAGCTGACAACGGAGAAGACATGGGCGCTATCGACGAATTCGATGCATACGATGCATACGGCGCAAGGCTGCCCGGGCGCCAGGCCTACCATCTGGACGTCCCCCGCGCGGCCAGCGCGGCCGAACTGTCGATGGTGTCGTTCGAGGCGGTCGAGCGATTGGGAGAGCTCTACACCGTCACCATCCGGCTAACCCACCCGCTGGAACTCGACCGGGCCGAATACCTCAATCGGGATGCCACCTTCGTGATTGACCCCGGCGACGGCAGCGAACCGCGCCGCTTCGCGGGGTGGATCTCGGCGTTCTCGCGCACGAAGCGCACGCGCGATTTCTTCGCCTACGAGATCGTGCTCAGGCCACTGGCCGCGCGGCTCGAACTCGTGCGGACCACGCGCATCTACCAGAACAAGACGGCCCCCGAGATCATCGAGGCCATCCTGCGCCGGCACGATCTCCGGGGCCACCAGTTTCTCCTCAAGCTGCGCCGCAAGTACACCCAGCACAAGTTCCGCTTCCAGTACCAGCTATCCGACTGGGAATATGTCCAGTTGCTGATGCGCCAGGAGGGGCTGTATTGCTACTTCGTCCCGGGAAAGTTCGGCGAGATGATCGTCTTCGGCGACGACATCGACCACTACGTCTACCTGCCGGAGCTGCGCGTGCCCTATCGCGAGACCGCCGGGCTGGAAGCCGGCATCGAGGCGGTATCCGACATCCAGGTGCACGCCAAGACCGTGCCCGAATCGGTCCTGGTCGCCGACTACAACCCGGAGCAGGCGTGGGAACCCATCAGGGGTGAGGCCAACGTCGCGCGCAAGGACAAGACAACCTACGGCCAGCAGTATATCTACGGCACGCATCATCTGGACACGGCCGAGGCGAAGTGGGAGGCGCAACTGCGCCACGAGGCCCTGCTGGCCGGCCAGCTGATCTATGCGGGCGAGAGCAACGTGCTCAGACTGCACTCCGGCGGCATCCTGCGCATGGACGAGCCATTGGCCGAAGCCCCCAACGGGCAGGTCATCACCGAAGTCATCCACACCGGGGGGCGCGACGCGGCTTACCGCAACACCTACAAGGCCATCCCGTCGGACCGGCGCTTTCGCCTGCCGCTGGACGAGGAAAACTGGCCGAAGATAACGGGCACGCTGAGCGCGCGCATCACCTCGCCCAACCAATACAAGCACGCGTACCTGACCAAAGCGGGCCACTACATCGTCCGCTTCGATTTTGATTTTGAGCCGTGGCCCAAGGGCATGGAAAGTGCGGCCATCCCCCTGGCAAAGCCGTTTGCCGGCGGCCTGCAAACCGGGTTCCACTTCCCGCTCATCGACGGCACCGAAGTCGCCATTGCCTTTCGCGACGGCAACCCGAACAAGCCTTATATCGCGCACGCGCTGCATAACAGCCGGCAGGAGGACCTGATTACCACGCAGGACCGGTGGCAGTCGCGCAATCTCATCGAGACGCAGAGCCGCAGCAAATTCCAGATTGAAGACTGGAAGGACGAGGAACACGTCCATATTTCCACTGAGCATTCGGGCAAAAGCCAGCTGACCCTGGGGCATATGGTCACGGCCAAACGCCAGAAGCGCGGTGAAGGCTTTGAGCTGCGCACCTCTGGCTGGGGTGCGATCCGGGGTGGCAAAGGGGTGTTGATTTCGGCGGATGACCAGCCGAATGCCGGTGGACAGCAGCTCGATATGGAGGCTGCGCAGAACCTGCTGCAGCAAGCCCTCCAGCTGAGCGAAGCGCTGGCCTCGGCTGCCAATGCGGCGCAAGCGGTGGCCGCGGACTACAACCGGCAGAAAGCCCTGCTCGGCGATACGCTGACGGCGCTGAACAAGGCCGGGATACTTGTCAGCGCACCGGCGGGCATCGCGCTGGCCTCGGGCTCCGACTTGCAACTGACGGCCGCCCAGAACCTGATCGCCACCGCTGGCGGCCATGCCGACATCAGCGTGCTCAAGCGTTTCACGGTTGCGGCAGGTGAACGGATATCCATGTTCGCGCAGAAGCTCGGCATCAAGCTGTTTGCGGCAAAGGGCAAGGTCGAGATCCAGGCACAGAGCGACGAGATGCGCTTGCTGTCGGATAAGAACATGACGATCAGCAGTGCAAACGGGCGCGTCGTGATCGAGGCCAGGGAGGAGCTGCTGCTCAAGTGTGGCGGCTCCTATCTTCGCCTGTCGTCCACGGGCATCGAGGACGGCACGCGCGGGGACCGGACCATCAAGTCGGCTGCGTTCAGCCGTCAGGGGCCGGCTTCGCTCGCTGAATCGATGAATACGTGGAAGCACGCCGATTTTGACGAGCAATACGCGCTCAAATGGCCCTTCGATGGCCGGCCCGTCAGCAATCGCGCGTTCTCCATCATTCGCGAAGACGGCAGCGTGATTCGTGGCACCACCGATGCCGAAGGGAAGACGGGTCTGCAGAAGAGTCTTTTCGTGGATGGACTGCGCCTGCGCATCGATCCGGAGTGAATGGCTGTCGGCATGCAGTGCACCTTCACAACCACAACCACGCAGAAGCAAACCGGAGCAACTTCGTATGGCCACCGTTGAACGCGTTATCCCACCCGCTATAGCTGATGATGGATCGGTGCATTACTCGTCCGTCATGTCGCCGTCCGACGACAGCATTGCCGTATGTCACATGGTGCCCGACAGGGTCATACCCGTGATCTTTGTGCCGGGTGTGATGGGCACGAACTTGATGGGTAGTGACGGAAAACACGTGTGGCTCGTAAACGGGAAGGGGAGTGTGTCAAAGGCGTGGGCGATCCGCGGTCCGGATAAGCGAAAGCGGGTACTTGATCCCAAGAAAACCCAGGTCTATGCCGGTGGCGCCATCCCGCAAGGCACACACCAGAACGATGCCGAACTGAAGCGCCGCGGGTGGGGTGAGGTCGGCTTCATGAGCTATGGCACGTTCCTACCCTGGCTCGAGAATGCGCTCAACGATGCCGATCAGTGCAAGACGGGCGAGCGTGCGCGGCTGATGAAGACCCTTGTGGCAAATGCACCCGGCGTCGAGTTACTCACTCACGATGAGGTCGCACTCTCCTATAAATACCAGCTCCCTTTGCATGCCGTAGGTTACAACTGGCTCCAGTCGAATGCGGAGTCCGCAAAGCGATTGGACGGGAAGATCCAGGAGTTCATGGCGTACTACCGGAGCAAGGGCTATATGTGCGACTACGTGATCATCGTGACGCATTCGATGGGGGGCCTGGTTTCTCGCTACTACTCCGAAATGATGGGCGGGAGCAAGCATGTGCTGGGAATCGTGCACGGCGTCATGCCTGCCACAGGATCCGCTACAGCCTATAAACGGGTGAAGGCAGGCACGGAGATGCCGGCCGGGATCGCCTTGGGCGTCAATGCCGCGGAAATGACTGCCGTGTTCGCCCAATCACCCGGGCCCCTGCAATTGCTGCCCAGCCCGGAGTACGGGATGGGTTGGCTCAAGCTCAAGGACGGCAAGGATACGGTCGGCTTGCCCAAGGCGGACCCCTACGAAGAAATCTATACCGCGCGCGGTAAGTGGTGGGGTTTGTGCGATGACAAGCTCATCAATCCGCTGGATCCGAAGAAGGCCACGATTGATCAGGATTGGAATACGTTCGTCGAATTAATTCGACGACCGGTAAAGGAGTTCCAAACAAGAGTCAGCGGGAAGTACCACACAACCACCTACGCATTCTATGGAGACGATTCGGGGCATAAGACGTGGGGCGACGTGGTCTGGGAGCGGCGGATCTCCAGTGCTCTCCGGTTGTTCGATGCGTATCCCAAAGTTGACGATCTCGCGGCCGGACGGGTCTTGCAGGATTTGGGAAGGGGCGAACAGACAGTGCACCAGCACACTGGCGGCAGACCGTTGGCGACAGGCTTCCTGTTGGAGGGTGCCGCAGAGAATGGGGATGGCACGGTGCCAATCCGATCCGGCGCCGCCCCGGGCCGAAGAGTCAAGGCTTGCGTGCCATATCCGGGCGTCGATCACGAAGGTGCGTACAAGAACAGGCCGCAACAGCTCTTTGCCCTTTGGGCGATCACCAAGATTGCCTGTGGCGTTGCGAAGACCTCGATGGCCTACAAGTCATGAACAGAGCAACCACGGCAGCCATCGCCTGTCTCGCGCTATGCCTGACAGCCTGCAATCGGCCCAAGCCATTAACGCACGAGGAGAACAAGACCGTGAACGAACTGACAGCCAATCTCGCTCCGCGCTGCGTGGGACGTTACCTGATCGACATGCCTGCCGATGTTTTTGTGTTTGGAGGCATCACGGTGGACCGGGTTCCTATTGAGGTGACGGCGATGCCGGAGGATCAGTTTCAGCGGGAGGCCGCCTCGCGCGAGGCGGCGTTGAAGGGCACCAGGAGTGCCGATGCTTCCCCGTTTTTGTATGCAAGCGGTGAGGTGTCGGGCGCGGCTACGCGATACTTCATTCATCGGGGCGATGTACTTGCTCATCCAGCCAGCCGGGTCATCGAAGCTTACAAGTGGGACCGGGGCTTTCAGATCAAGATGAAAATGGAGGGGTGGGATTACACCAACCCGGATCGAACCAACGACTCGCTTGTCAAGTTAATCACTCCTAAGAACATCGTTCCGGAACTGCGCGCCCTCGTATTCGACCTGCTGAAACGCGTGCGTGGCCGACCGGAAAGTGAGATTCCGTCCGAGCCCGGGGTGTGCTTTTTTGGTGGGTTCCTGCCAGGCAAGGCGGGCGCCACGGAAAACCTTTGGACCCAATTCGTGCTGCATGACAAGATCGACGTGCGTGTCGTTCTGGAGACGGACTCCGATATTCGAGAGCCAACCACACTGCTGCAACGCGGCGACAGCATCAACGCGGCGCTCAAGGAAAGCGAGGGCCGCACAATTCGAAAGGGGCCGGTGGACTTGCCTGGATTGCCGGCAGAGGAATGGCTGATGGCGGGAATCACCACGCGAGATGTGCCTGGACACCATCTGGCGCTGGAGGCGAACTCCAGGATTGGCAGTGCGCAAACGCCCTTGGTCATTTTGGAACTGGATACGGGTTCGCACAACAAAGTGCTACGCGATCCTATCGAAAAGGCATCGCTGACCGAGGGCGAAGCCGTTGCGCTCTGGGACGCGGTCTCGCGAACCTTGCGCCCGCGTCCAAACGGCTTCTGACGTCGGACAAGCCATGAGGAGCGCAACCACGTTGGCCATCGCCTGTCTCGCGCTATGCCTGACAGCCTGCAATCGGCCCAAGCCATTAACGCAAGAGGAGAACAAAACCGTGAACGAACTGACAGCCAATCTCAGTCCGCGCTGCGTGGGACGTTACCTGATCGACATGCCTGCCGATGTCTTTGTGTTTGGAGGCATCACGGTGGACCGGGTTCCTATTGAGGTGACGGCGATGCCGGAGGATCAGTTTCAGCGGGAGGCCGCCTCGCGCGAGGCGGCGTTGAAAGGCACCAGGAGTGCCGATGCTTATCCGTTTTTGTATGCAAGCGGTGAGGTATCGGGCGCGGCTACGCGATATTTCATTCATCGGGGCGAAGTCCATACTGATCCGGGCGGAAGGGTTATCGAAGCTTACAAGTGGGACCGAGGCTTCCAGATCAAGATGAGAGTGGAAGGGTGGGATTACACCAATCCCGATCAAACTGACGACTCGCTTGTTCAGAAGATGACAGTCAAGAACAACATTCCTGCACTGCGCGCCCTCGTATTCGACCTGCTGAAACGGGTGCGTGGCCGACCGGAAAGTGAGATTCCGTCCGAACCCGGAGTGTGTTTTTTTGGTGGGTTCCTGCCGGGTAAGGCAGGTGCCACGGAAAACCTTTGGACCCAATTCGTGCTGCATGACAGGATCGACGTGAGTGCCGGCCTGGAGACGAGTTCCGATATTCGAGAGCCAACGACGCTGCTGCAACGCGGCGACAGCATCAACGCGGCGCTCAAGGAAAGCGAGGGCTGCACAATTCGAAAGGGCCCGGTGGACTTGCCTGGATTGCCGGCAGAGGAATGGCTGATGGCGGGGATGACCTCGCAAGATGTACCTGGACACCATCTGGCGCTGGAGGCGAACTCCAGGATCGGCAGTGCGCAAACGCCCTTGGTCATCCTGGAAATGGATACTGGATCTGAAAATAGAGTGCTACGCGATCCTATCGAAAAGGCATCGCTGACCGAGGGCGAAGCCGTTGCGCTATGGGACGCGGTCTCGCGAACCTTGCGTCCGCGTCCGAACGGTTTCTGACGTCGGACAAGACATGAGGAGCGCAACCACGTTGGCCATCGCCTGTCTCGCACTATGCCTGACAGCCTGTAATCGGCCCAAGCCATTAACGCAAGAGGAGAAAAAAACCGTGAACGAACTGACAGCCAATCTCAGTCCGCGCTGCGTGGGACGTTACCTGATCGACATGCCTGCCGATGTCTTTGTGTTTGGAGGCATCACGGTGGACCGGGTTCCTATTGAGGTGACGGCGATGCCGGAGGATCAGTTTCAGCGGGAGGCCACCTCGCGCGAGGCGGCGTTGAAGGGCACCAGGAGTGCCGATGCTTACCCGTTTCTGTATGCAAGCGGTGAGGTATCGGGCGCGGCTACGCGATATTTCATTCATCGAGGCGATGTTCTTGCCGATCCAAGTAGACGAGTTATCGAGGCTTACAAGTGGGATCGGGGTTTCCAGATCAAGATGCAGACAAAAGGGTGGGATTACACCAACCCGGATCAAACCAGCGACTCGCTTGTCGAGTTAATCACTCCCAAGAACATCGTTCCGGAACTGCGCGCCCTCGTATTCGACCTGCTGAAACGCGTGCGTGGCCGACCGGAAAGTGAGATTCCGTCCGAACCCGGAGTGTGCTTTTTTGGTGGGTTCCTGCCGGGCAAGGCAGGTGCCACGGAAAACCTTTGGACCCAATTCGTGCTGCATGACAAGATCGACGTGCGTGTCGTTCTGGAGACAGACTCGGATATTCGAGAGCCAACGACACTGCTGCAACGCGGTGGCAGTATCAACGCAGCGCTCAAGGAACGAGAAGGCCGGACGATTCGAAAGGGCCCGGTGGACTTGCCTGGATTGCCGGCAGAGGAATGGCTGATGGCGGGAATCACCACGCGAGATGTGCCTGGACACCATCTGGCGCTGGAGGCGAACTCCAGGATTGGCAGTGCGCAAACGCCCTTGGTCATTTTGGAGCTGGATACGGGTTCGCACAACAAAGTGCTACGCGATCCTATCGAAAAGGCATCGCTGACCGAGGGCGAAGCCGTTGCGCTATGGGACGCGGTCTCGCGAACCTTGCGCCCGCGTCCGAACGGTTTCTGACATTCCCCCAAGCCATTGACTTAACAGGAGAACGGAGCAGTGAACGAATTGAAATCCAATCTCGGTCCGCGCTGCGCGGCATGCCATGGCTGTTGATTTCTCGCTTTTGCCGAAGGAAGAGCCGGAGCCTGCCGATTCGCCGTCGCTGTTGATCTGGACGATCGTGTTTCTCGTCATGGCGCTGGCGTGCGCAATCGCGATCCTGCTGTCATGGCCGAAAGATCTGCCCACGCATACGTGGAAATTCTGGGCAAGCCTGATCCTCTTCCCGGTGGGGATACCTGCGTGGATAGTACTGCGCCGGTATAGCCATCATGAGGGCCACAGACTTGACGTGCTGATGCGCAACGAAGCGATCCGCGGGTATAACGAGCGCGTCTTCGCCCTGGCGGCGCGTCCCTTGGCCTTGCTCGGTGCGGCCCATCGTTTTTCGTCGGACCAGAACGAGAACGCAACGGGCACCATACGGTCCGGCACGGTCAGGCTGGAGACCCAAAAGCCGATCGCTAGCGACAGTGGACCCACGAAGGCTCGCTGGCTGGTGGTGCCTGGCGTACCGCTTGAGCCTGGTGGAAAGGAGGCAGACGCTCGCCGTCATCGCGAGGTGACGCGATGGTTGTATTCGGAGCTACTGGCCGATCTTGCCAGCCGCATCCAGTCCTTGCCTTCGCGGGTTGATCTGAGCGTTTGTCTGTGGGTGTCGGGAGGATTGCTTCGCAAGGATCATGTGGCGCTCTGGCAAGAGTGCTGGCGAGAACATCGGCTTCGAGATATGCGCCTGTCCGAGGAGACTGAACCCGCCGGCCTCGATGTTCTCGACGGTTGGCTTGATCAGGTTGCTGGCGGCGAGGGGCGCGAGGCGAGGTTGATTGTCGCCATTCAGCTGTATCCATTGCTGCGCAAGACGCCGCCCGCCGGTGTGGCGGAAGCGGGAGTTGCGCTTCTTCTCATGCCAGGCGAACAGGCCAGCCGGCTACAAGTGGTGTCTGAGGCAAGCCTGCATCGCCCGGTACGCGTTCCGTTCGACCAGTCGGATGGCGCTTTGTCGCATGCCGTGAAATGGGGCGATATCACTGCCGCGGAAATTCCCGGCGGCTGGCAGACAGGCCTCGATGCAACGCAGGCGGGGGTGTTGCGTGAGGCTGCCGTGCGTCTTGGGCTGAGCGCCCGGCCAACAGACCTCGACCAGACCGTCGGGCATGCCGGCGCCGCCGCACCCTGGCTCGCGATAGCTTGCGCCGCTGGTTCGCTATCCGTTGAGGTCCAGAGTCAGATTGTCTTTGCCGGTCAGCCTGGCGGTGTGGATTCTGCGGTCGTGCGCTCGGTAGCGCGCGCGTAGCGGCTGGTTTGACCCTACCGTATTCGTCCGAGGTTATGACGGGTTCGCCAAATCACATCGAACTGGAAAGGGTTGTCGTACCGATGCAGTCCGATGGACGGCAAATGAGGAGTTGGTTTTGACAAAACGTTACGACATCACCAGAGGTGATTCGACGACCTCTGGTGGCACTGTGGAGGGCGGGGGCCGGGATGACAAGGTGGGAGATCGCGAGCAGGCTTATGAGGGCGATCCCGTCTGGTGTCCAGTCTGCAAAACGGTGGGACGGATCGTTTGTGCCGGGCCACGCCTGTCTATGACGGGGCCTGACGGGCGACAAGCCGCACTGAGCGATGACCTCTGTGTCTGCCGCTGTGACCCGAGCCCTCGACTGATAGCGTCACAGCACGCGTCGTACATGGATGTCTGACAACGCCGCGTGCTGGCGGCCCGGCCACCTGTGAGGACATCAAGTGTCCCGATTGCGGCCCAAAGCATGGGCATGAACTTATCTCCCGAACAATGAAGAAGCTGCGGATCGACCTGACCTCGACACTTGTTCTCGCACTGGTAGTCGCCGGTGCCATCTTGATGTGGGGCGAGCACGCGGGTATCAAAACGCTCGAAGCGCAAGGATTTTGGCTATCGGTGGTCGCTGTTGGCGCCATTGTGCTGGCCATTGTCGTGTCGTTGGATCGCCTGGGCCGCTGGTGGGATGCCCTGCATGCATTGGGCAAGTGGCTGGATCTTCGGAAATCGGCGACGGCTGGCGCGACACAAGGGAGCATCCTCGCCATCAGTGACCGGAATCGATCGGAGCCGAGTCTGCTGGGGCCATTTCGCCAGGAGTTGCTGCAACGACACGGCCTGCGCTGGCGCTATCGCCAGCCCTGGCTGCTCCTCACCGGCGACGACACGGCCATCGCCCGGCTCCTGCCCGAACTGGCGGAACAAGGCTGGCTGATCACCCCTGACGCGGTGTTGCTATGGAGCAAGACCGGCAAGGAGGGCTGGCCGGAGGCCGACTGGCTCAAGCAGCTCTACCGACT